>JAYWDF010000259.1:0-6485 GCA_043779985.1 Akkermansiaceae bacterium
CCGTCGGAACCGCCTTGGTTCGCGAAATTCGCCCGCTGGATGAACAGCAGATAGATCCGGCGCTTCACCGGATCGATTGCCGCCTGGGTGCCAAACAGCCCGCCGTGGCCGAAGGTTCCTGGCGACAACGCCGCGGTCACGCCCTGCGGATCGCGGACGATGCACCAGCCGAGGCCCCATGCATTGCCCGGGGTGAAGCCGGTGACGAGATCGCCGCTTTGGACGGTGGTCATCTGCTGGACGGTTTCCGCTTTCAGATAGCGTTTCCCGCCGGACTCGCCGCCGTTGAGGATCATTTGGGCGAATTTTGCGTAATCCTCCGCGGTGGAAAACAAGCCGCCGTTCGCCCGCGGGTAGCGCTCTTTGTCGGCGATGGATTTACCGCCGAGGAAGGTGATTTCCCCTTTCTCCAGCTTTCCGTCATCGGTCCGCTTGTAGGCGCTGGCAATGCGCGCCGCCAGCGCCTCGCCGGGGTAGAAACTCGTATCCTTCATCCCCAGCGGCGTGAACAAGCGGTCTTGCAAAAACTCCGGAAACGTCTTGCCGGAAACCACCTCGACGATGCGCGCCACCGTGTTGATCCCCGTCTGGCAGTATTGCCATTTGCTGCCTGGCGGAAATACCAACGGCCTGGCGGTGACCCGCGGCATCAAGTCCTTGAGCGTGGTCACGCCGTTCGTTTCCTCGTTGGTCACGTCGCTCAAGCCGCTGCTGTGCGTCAGGCACTGTTTGATCGTGATCCCCGCCTTGTCACCGGCGAATTCCGGCAGGTATTTGGAAACCGGATCATCCACCGAGAGTTTTCCCTCGTCCTGCATCATCATCACCGCCGTCGCGGTGATCGGCTTGCTCATCGAGGCGATCCAGAACACCGAGTCCGTCGCCATCGGCTGGTTCTTTTCAATGTCCGCCTGCCCCGTGGCGGCCAGATGCAGGATTTTTTCCCCGTCCGCCACCAGCGTCACCGAGCCGGAAATTTCCTTGGCATTCACGAATCTCTTCATCCGCTCGTTCACCGCGGCGATCTCCGGTGGGGCAGCGTGGAGCGAACCGATCAGGGCGGCGGCGAGCAAAACGAGCGGGCGTGGGTTTTTGGTCATGGGCAAGGCAATCGGAATTCCCGCGTGGCGACAATCCTGAAACGGAATCCTTCTCGCCGGATGGCTCAAAGGAAGCTGTCCGAGCTCACGGTTTACCGGGTCACCATTCACGTCCGCGGACGGCAGGAAAGTTCGATTTGTAAGAACTGGAAAAAATGGATGCCAAGCGGATGGCCACTTTGCAATTTCGTGGCCGGCCCGGCGAAATTCTCGTTCCCTTTCAAGCGCTCGCGGAACTGAAATTCGGAGGCAAAGTCCCATGGCGATGCCGGATCAGCGTTTTTTCACAAGTCCTCGCCCGGACGTTTGCAAAACCGCCGAATGCCACGCTACATTCGCCTCGCGGCATGACGCGCAGCTTGAAAAGCCTCATAGTGTAATGGTAACACCCCGGATTCTGATTCCGTTATTCTAGGTTCGAATCCTAGTGAGGCTACTTTGCTTGAATCGCTGTGGAATGAGGCAATTGCCAGCACGGCAACTTCGCAGACGCACTGCGTCACGAATTAAGCTGGAACCACCCGGAACTCGATCTCGATTTCGTCGTCTTCCATTTCAGCTTTTCAGCGTTTTCCCCAGTCACTCGCTCTCCGCCCGCCGCACCCCGGCCGCCGCCCCCATCATCCAACACGTGATCTTGCCAACCCCAAGGGCGACTTCCAAAGCGGCGATCCATTTCATGGGATTTTCAAGGTGGGTCTCAAACATGGAACCATCCAACCCACTGTCACGCCCGTTATTCCGCCGGAATCTCGCCTCCACGGCGGGTTTCTTCGAACGATTCAAGCGTTGAAAACCTGCGTTTTGAGTCAAATCGGCAAGTGCTCAATGCCTGTTAATTGGGACTACTCTCCTCGACGCTACTCCGCGCGGGACGAGGCGATGCCACCTTCGCACGCCGACATTGAAATTAAAAAAGTGGAAAACTCCCTGGTGACGGCACCGATCCGATTTCAGAATTCAGCCCTGTTGAAGGAGTTGGAAGGGAGGACGGTGACCGTGGCTCGTGACGGGAAGTGGTGTAGGATATTGCCCAATCTCCATTCGATCGTGATGCCACCCGCCCGGATGGTTATATCATTGCCTTCCTTGAACTTGGTGGAGGTGACAGTGGATCCATCCTCTTTTTTTACGGTGGTGGATTCGTAGGCTTCGGTCAGCACTCCCTCTCCGGCCAGCACGGGTTGCGAGTGAAGTCCCCGGTATTTCCAACGGTATTTGGCCGTATTCATGCGGGATGTGGAGTAGGTGCCGGCGACTGCCAACTCGACGAGCGCCGTCTCGCCCGACGGGATCGTGATCTTCACGACATCCGTGTTCCCCAGTTGGCTCAAGGTCCTTTGCTCGCCCGCCCGTTGATTCGATGTGACGTTGTAGGGATCATGCAGGGAATAGGGCTCGGCACGCGCGGCCAGGATGTCGTTCGGCTTGAGCCCGAGTTTCACCTTGATGATTTTCGAGAGGATTGCATTCGGCAGGCTGCCACCGATCGTCTCATGGCCGATGACGAAAGAACCATTCCGCCTCTTGTGCGGAACGGTCGGGTTGGTTTTCCGATTGTCTTGCCCCTGATCGATGGATCCCGCAACAATCTTTTCCACCGTGTCCACGTCGAGATTGGAGCGGACCCATTTCACAGCTTCTTCCCCGCGAACGAAAGGGTCCAGATATCCATCCGCGCTCTTTACGCTCGTGCTTCCCAGCGCGGACAAGAGCATCGAACGCTGGAGCGTTCTCCCTGCGCGGGGCATGAAACACTCCGTGGGGGAGATGAGCAGGAATTGATTCATCGGGTCCTCTGAAAGGACCGGGTAGTCCCATAGAATAACTCCCGCACCTAGGGAGTTGCCGATCAGGAGAAACTCCTTGAGTCCGGTTTGCTGGCGGACCTGATCGAGAACTTCCTTGGCCACGCCTTTGAAGTCGGGGCGGAGTTGGTTTTTGTCCCCATCCTGATAGTCATTGATAGCCGGCCCCACCTCAAGGAAAGGTCCGGCCTCTGGATATTCCCATAGGAAAAATGAGGTCTTCGCCGGAAGGAGGCCTGCGAAGGTGGCCGTGTCGGAAATGATGGCATTCATCATGCGTCCGGAACCAGAATGGCCGAAGAGCAGGACGCCCACCGGACCGTTGCCGAGCCGAGTTACCTGCACGGGAGCGCCGCAGACGGTCACCGACAATGTGGTTTTCGGAACCACAGGCGATTTGCAAAGATCGTTGAGGAACTTGTTGTCCTCCGTGGAGAGCTTGGCTGCCGGGATCTCGAACTCCTTTTTATCGGTGGTCCTCCGGACCTTGATTGCCGTCTCCGTGTTGGAGAGAATGGTTGCGTATATTTTCCTGCCGGTCGAATCCGTCAGCTCGCGCTCGATCGGGAGGAAATCCTCGAGCAGGGGGAGCTGGGCCCGGACTTGGCAGGGGCGGATGATCATGCCGGCGACTAGCAGGGTAAGAGTGGCCAAGCAGCTTGGAGGGGTGAAAATGGAGCGGGTTCTTAGGGACATGACCGTGAGGCGGGGCGCGCAGAGTGGAAGAGAAAATGAGTTTGCTAGTGTTTTGACTCAGGAATTGGAATGAAGCGTTCGTCTCAAATGCTTCGGTTTGGTGTGTTCAGAAGAAGGAAGCCGGTGAGGCGGGATGGTGAGGGAAGGATGGGAATTATCCGGACGAAGTGCGGGACTTCAGTCCGTCGTTTGTGCGGGATTTTGCTCAGGCCAAGCCTGGGCCGTCGTCGCGGGAACGGGGCTGTGGGAGTAGCCGGGTAGATTCCGGGTGACGATGGCGGTGAGTCCGGGGACTGCGCTGGCGTTTGCATCGGGTTCAGTCCCAATTTACGGACATTGGCGATGAATGGTGTCGGTCCTCGAGGATGTACGGACGAGTGGGTCGCGGATGTTGTTGAGTGGCTCATGGGATCAGGGCATGCGTTTCAACTATCGAGAGAATTTCCGGAGTCCGGCGGTTGGAGGATGTGGCGGCGTTCGAGTTCGTCGCGGAGTTCCTCTTCGCTGGGGAGGACGAGGCGGGGCAATAGGCAGAGAGAAGATCAAGCATTGCCTTTGCGAGGTTTTGGGAGTTTGGCCTTGGAGCCTTTCGGGGATTTCCGTGTCGGGATGGTATGGAAGCCGAGTTCGCGGGCGGGTTGGGCGGACGGAGTCATGAGTTGACGGATGGCATTGAAGACGAGCCCGAACTGGCCGTCGTATTTCTTTTCGATTTCCTCCAGCTTGCGGGCAAGGTCGGCGTCGGTGCCCAGCATCTCGCGGAGGCGGACAAAGGCGCGCATGATGGCGATGTTCACCTGCACGGCGCGATCACCGCGTAGGACGCTTGATCGCATGGCGACGCCTTGTTCGGTGAAGGCCATCGGTGTGGCTCCGCCGAGTTTGCCAAGGCCTGGTATCACATTTTGTGATACCAGGAGGCTCACTTCGTCTGCGTTCAGTTCAAACATGAAGTCCGCCGGGAAGCGATCTGGGTTGCGACGGACGGCTTGTTTGAGGGCACGGGTTTCGACGGCGTAGAGCTCCGCCAAGTGGAAATCGAGCATCACTTTTTGCCCGCGCAGGAGGAGGATGCGCTTTTTGCCTGAAGTGCGAGGTGGGTGGCGGGCATCAGGCGTAGGAGAGTTTGCCTTTGGGTTCGGGGATGGGGCGGTTGAGGGAGATCGCGGTTTCGATCCACTCGGCGATGACGATTTGGGCGTTTGCGACGGCTTCCTCGTAGGTGGCTCCATCGGCCATGCAGCCGGGGAGTTCGGGGACTTCAACGAGGAAGGCTTGGTCTTCCTTGCTCCAGTAAATGATGAGTTCGTAGCGCATGTCAGTCGATGTCGGGTTGGTATTTGAGAATGATGTTCCGCACCTGTTTCACTTGATAAGCTTTGGCTTTATTTCCGAGGGGCTGCAAGTTGAGAATCTCCTCCACTCCCGTTTTGTAAAAGATGGTGTGACTGCCACCGCCTTGTCGGAGGGTAAATCCGGCGCGTTCGAGGAGGTGGCATAGGTCTGCGAATGGGATGTTGGCGTCGGATCGCCCGGAGAGGATGTCGGCGAGAATTTTCCGGGCTTTGCTCATTTCTGAAACGGAGGGATGGGATTGTGGGGAGAAAGAGCGGGAAGTGGGGACAGGAATGTCCCCACTCCTTATTTACGCAGCGGCGAAGTCGAGATCTCGGGTGGCACGAACGGCTGGCTCGGGGAGGGTTTCACCTTTGGCGAGACGGTGAGCGATTTCGTCGCGGACGATGGCGCAAAGTTCGGCGTAGGTGGCTTCTTCTTGATCGCCGTGACAGGTGCCGCCGAAGTAGAGGTCCGGGCAATAGCCGATGTAGCACTGGTTTTCATCAGACCAGCGGACGAAGCGGTGGTAACGGTCTTCCGGTTTCATGGTGTGAAGTTTAGGATGCGGAGCGCGAATCGACAATGGCTTTTGTGACCTAGCGTTCCTGGTAGGTCTTGGTAGGTCTTGGAGTCGTCCCCCTCGGCACCGCTCAGGGTAATGATGCCATGAAACGATGGATGTTTGAACTGGCGATGGGAGCCTTTTTGACGATCCAAAGTTAAGCCCGCTTGCCGGAGGTCGGAGATCAGTTCGCGGATTTTGCGAGGCATCGGGAGGGAGAGGTGCGGAAGAGGTAGAGTGGGGACAGGAATGTCCCCACTCCTTATGGGATCAGGCCACCGGTGGTGGATTGACGGGAGGTTCCGCTTTCTTCGAGGGGCGCTCGGTGCGGGAGGCGCTTTTCCAGGCGGCGAGCTTGTCGGGGTCGCGGCTGTATTTGTTTTGGATGGCGGCGTCGAGGCGGCTGATTTCATTCTGTGAAACTAACATTCGTGGTCTATCTACACCGACTTGATGGGGATCTCACAGATGATTAGAATGGGGCCCACACGGACTTGGGACGGCACCTGCACGGACTTGGGGGTGGGGCCGGACGGGGCTTCCCATTCGATTGGTGCGTGGAGTGGTGAATTTCTGAAGCTGGAATGAGGGAGCAGGATGCTCCGGCAACGGTCTGGAGCGAGAGGCTCCGGCAACGGCGCGCTTAGCGGGGTGCGATTCGTCCTCCGTTCTGATCCCTGGCCGGGGTCGCGCGGGCATTGGAGGGAACCCGCGCGGAGCTTCGCTGGTGGAGACAAAAAGGCGCTCGGGCGAACTTTGAGGGGAGGAGGTTGAATGACTTCGGGGGCTGCTTGAGCAGCCCCCGCGGGCGAGCATTTTCCAAAAACTTCCGCTGGGTATTCCGCCCGGATTGCTTAGGATTCCTTAATCGCATGAACTTCAGCCTCGATCCTTTCAACCTTCTCGCCGGGTTCATCTTTGGGACGATCGGCTGGGGGGCGTTCTCCTACGGGCGGCGGCTGGAGTTGTGGCAGCCGAAGT
>JAYWDF010000260.1:0-2171 GCA_043779985.1 Akkermansiaceae bacterium
TTTTCCCGGCACGAAATCCGCACCGCTGCATGATCTGCTCCCGCAGTGGATCACCAGCCGCATGCGCGAGGGATTCCGGCTCTTCGGCCGTCAGATGCAGGGCTACATCTCGGAGGAGGCACTTTTGTTAGGCTTTGAAACACGCACCAGCTCCCCGGTGCGGATTCCCCGTCGCGACGACACCTTGGAACATCCCGAGGTGAGCGGACTCTATCCCTGCGGCGAGGGCGCCGGCCACGCCGGAGGAATCGTCAGCGCCGCCATGGACGGCCTGCGCATCGCCGATGCCGCCTGCGTGACGCAATAAAAAACCGGCTCTCCCCGAAGGGAAAGCCGGCCGGTCAAAATCGTTATCTATCCGGATTTAGAACTGCGAGCTCAGAGAGAAGTTGAACTGTCCTCCTTGATCAGCCTCTTTATCAGGTGAGGAAATCGGAATCGCGTAATCCAGTGCCAGTGGCAGTGGGCTGATCGGCAATTTCAAGCGGATGCCAACGCCCACATCGCTGTAAATATTGTTAGGCGCGATGTCCCAGCTGGCAGAGTTCACGAAGCCCGTGTCGGAGAAGACTGCGGCACGCACCGTTTCGATGATCGGCACGGTGTATTCGACCGACACGTAGCCAAGCGAGTTACCCCCATAGACTTCGTTCGTGTAGCCCGTATCACGCGGTCCGACGTCGCGGAATTTGAATCCACGAAGCGTCCGACCACCACCCAAGAACATCCGCTCGAAGACGGGAATCTCACCGGAGCCATCCACGAAGGCGAGCTCGCCATTCACTGACAAGATCGTGTCCCACTTCAGGTTCCAGTATTGCGCTCCTTGAGCGGAAAACGAGAGGGTCTCCACATCGCCGCCGAGACCGGCGAGCGTCGCCCCGATGTCGAGCTTGTGACCGCTGCGGGGCTGAATGCTGCTATCCCGGCTGTCGTACAAGTAGTTCACGGAGAACGCGCTGCGAATGAAATCGCCGCCGATGTTTTCCTGAGAGAGATACGAGTTGGAACCATTGGTGGGATCGATGTTGTTGCCGAGACCACCGGTGCCGTTGAGATAGGTATCTTTCGCACTAACTTCAGAATCGATCGTGACTTGTTCCAGGCGATACTCACCCTTGATCGAACTCTTCGCTCCCAGCGGCTTTCTCAGAGAGATCGCTGCGCCGGCATTTGTCTGGGTGTAGAAGTGGCTGAAGTAGGAGGACTCCTTGTAGAAGAGCTCACCGCCCAAGGCCAACTGCTGGTCCATGAACCATGGCTCGGTCAGCGAGACGCTGAACTCGGAACGTTGGGAACCGGCGCGCAGACTCATCGCGAAGCGCTGGCCGCCACCGGTGAAGTTCGGCGCATTGAAAAGATCGAAGTTGGATTGCTCGAGCGTCAGGAAGCCGACGATGCTGTCGATGGAACTGAAGCCGGCACCCACGCCGACCGAACCGGTCGCTTTTTCTTCAACGAGCACATTGACGTCGCGGTAGCCGGAGCCGCCCGGGACACCCGTGGCTTGGACGTCACTGAAATACTGCAGGTTGGTCAGACGTGCTTTGGTGGTGTCGAGCTCCACGGAGTTGAACAGATCACCCGGCTTCAGGGGGATTTCCCGGCGGATGACCTTGTCCTTGGTCTTGGTGTTGCCCGCGATGTTCACGCGACCCACGCGGAAACGCGAACCCTCGGTCACTCGATAAGTGATACTCACCCGGTTCGCTCCGGCGTCCCGGATATCCGGAGTCACCAAGGCGTCGGCATAACCTTTTGATCCGTAAAAGCTGCGGATCATCGTGATGTCAGCGCGCATCTTCTTTGAAGAGTAGGCTTCGTCGTTCGTGAGCGTCAGCGATGGATAGAGTTCATCGGATCTGAAAACCGTCATCTTCCCGAAGCCGACGGCCGCAACCGTGTATTTTTCGCCTTCGTTAATCGGGATCACCAGGTCCACGCGACCGTCGCCGACAGGATCACTGCGCATGCCCGGGCAGCTGGCACGGAGATAGCCCTTGCTGCGGTAGTAGTCCAAAATCGCATCCAAATCCGTATCCAACTGGTTCGACTCAAAGCGACCCGACTTCGTCAACCAAGAGAACCAGCCTTTTTCCTTCACCTTCATTTCCTTGCGGAGTTCCGGGTCCGTGAATGCATGATTTCCCTCAAAACGAATCTTGCGAACC
>JAYWDF010000261.1:0-2170 GCA_043779985.1 Akkermansiaceae bacterium
ATTCAAGGATATTTACAGCACCGCCTCCACCGGCGTGGACGGTTACACCCCGGCGAATCCCCAAAATGTGGCGTATGTCCTTTACAGCGGTTTCCTCTCTGCAACCATCACCTTTTGACAATGAAGAGACTTACCATTCATCTCCGCATCGCCTGCGCACTGGCCGTTGGCGGAGTGTCATTGTTAGCTTATTCCGAGGAATCCACGAAAGTCTATGGAAGCCTTTTCGGTCCGCCAGTCGCCGCGCCGGCTTCAGCGGGAGACTCCGGTGCTGCTATCCCGAAGCCCAACAAGGTGGACCAATCCAAAGCGGCGGTGATGTTGAAAAGTCGCGGCTGCATCGGCTGTCATGAGAACTCGCTAGATCCGCATGGCAGTGAGGTTGTCCACCTGGGTTGCACCGATTGCCATGGTGGGGATCCCACTCCGGGCCTGACCATGCGCCAAGCCCATCCGGCACCCCGCAATCCTGTTTTCTTTGAAAGCTCTGCGAACCCAAGCGCCAGCGATGTCCTGCTCAACCATGAATCTGCGGAGTTCATCCAGTTCGTGAACCCGGGGGACCTACGAGTCGCCAAGAAAACCTGCGGCGACTGCCATGCGCAGTCTGTCGATCACGTCAACCACAGCATGATGCGGCATGGTGCGATGCTGTGGGGCGCTGCGGCCTATAACAACGGGTCATACCCGGTTAAAGATTCGATTTTCGGCCAGGCCTACGGAGCTAACGGAGTTCCTCTGGCGCTGCAAAGCCCGATCAAGGTCACGCCGGAAATGCAGAGAACCATGGGCATCGTGCAGGAGATCTTTCCGTTGCCGCGCTTCAACGTCTCGCAGACGGGCAATATTTTCCGGATTTTTGAAAAAGGTGGAACCAAGCTGGGAGAACTTGGCAATCCAGATCCCTCCGAGCCACCGGGCAAGCCGTTCCGCCGTCTGGGAGAGCGTGGGCTTGGGACGTTTTCAAGGGTCGATCCCGTCGTCATCGGTGCGCAAAAGACGCGCCTGCACGATCCCTTGCTGGATTTCTTCGGATCGAACAACCGCCCCGGGGATTACCGTTCCAGCGGTTGCACCGCATGCCATGTCGTTTATGCGAACGACCGGTCACCCTCGAACTCAGGTTGGTACAGCGCCTTTGGAAACCAGGGTCTGTCATTCAATCCGGATCCGATGATTTCCAAGAAGGAGAAAGGCCACCCCATCGCCCACAAGTTCACCCGCAGTATTCCGTCAAGCCAGTGTATGACGTGCCACATGCACCAGGGGAATATGTTTGTGAACCCCTACCTTGGATATACCTGGTGGGATCAGGAATCGGATGCGGAGTTCATGTATCCGAAGGCGCAGCGCAATCCCAGTGATGAGGAAATGGTGAAATCGCTGCGGGCGAATCCCGAAGCTGCCGCCGCGCGGGGCTTGTGGGGCGACGTGAATTTTCTGGAGAAGACCGCCGAGTTGAATCCCAAGTTGAAAGAGACTCAGTTTGCTGACTATCACGGCCATGGTTGGGTGTTTCGCGCCGTGTTTAAAAAGGATCGCGAAGGGAATTTACTGACCTTGAAGGACGAGAAGATTTCCCACGAGGATCCGGACAAGTTCAAGAAGGCTGTGCACTTGAAAGACATCCATCTCGCGCGTGGCATGCAATGCGTGGATTGTCATTTCCTCAACGATGCCCATGGCAACGGGCTGCTCAATGTCGAGCCAAGGGCTGCGACAGCGATCACCTGCGTGGATTGCCACGGGTCCGTCAGCGCCCACACCACTCTCGTCACTTCCGGCAAGGGCGGCACCCTCTCGGAGGCCGGAAAAGTGCAGCCTGTCAATCTGCGCGAAAGCAACACCCCCTTCGGCCCCCGTTTCACTTGGAGCGCGGATGGCAAGCGGCTGATGCAGCAGTCGTCGATGGAGCCGAACCTTCAGTGGGAAATCCCGCAGACACTCGATACCGTCACTCCCGGATCCGAGCACTACAACGTCATGAGCGCTTACGCAAAAACTCTGAAGCGCGACGGAAAAACCTGGGGAGCCGTCCCTGATGATCCGAAAAAATGCGCCAAAGAGCTCGCCCACAGCAATCAGGAAATGGACTGCCAAACCTGTCACACGTCATGGGCAACCAGTTGTTTCGGCTGCCACATGCCCATGGAGGCGAACTCCAAAATGG
>JAYWDF010000262.1:0-2169 GCA_043779985.1 Akkermansiaceae bacterium
GGCACGGCTGGTCTCCAGACGACAAGACTCTGATCTTTTGTGCCAAACGAAACAACAACTTCGACATCTATTCCATCCCAGCGGCCGGTGGGGCTGAGACCCGGCTAACCGAAACTGAGGGACTCGACGACGGTTGCGAATACACTCCGGATGGCAGCAAGATCTACTTCCACTCGGCACGCGTTGACGGCATTCCGAAAATCTTCCGCATGAATCCTGACGGAACCGAACAAGAACAACTTACCTCGGACGACCCATATGCCGACTGGTTCCCTCACCCTTCTCCCGATGGAAAATGGATTGTCTTCGTTTCTTTCGACAAAACCGTGAAGGGACATCCGTATGACCAGAACGTGGTGATTCGTATGATGCCGATGGCCGGCGGCAAACCCAAAACGATCGCCACTCTCTTCGGCGGCCAAGGCACTATCAACGTTCCCTCATGGTCACCTGACAGCAAAACCATCGCCTTCATCAGCTATCGTTATCTTCTGAAATAGGAAAGCACATCATCACTTTATTATCTTCGTGACCTCTATCTCAAAATATATTACCACACTTTTCCTAACGGCATTTACGGTGAATCACCTAGGTGCTGAGCAATCCGATCGCAGGCCGCTGAGCGAGACCGTTGAAAACTCGTCACGCTACCGCTGGGAACAAAAGCCGGTGCTGGAGAGCAAGCTGCTAGACGATGCGGAGGTTCCAGAGACATGGAAACATGATGACCTCGGCACGATGACCTTCACCACGGATCGAGCCAAGGACGGCAGGCAAGCGGTGAGGCTTTATTCAAAAACCAAGGGCGAAAAAGCGACCAAGGACAACCGGCCATGGGGCTACTGCAGCGCCATACGGCCCGTAGCCAATGAGGACTGGAGCAAGTGGAACCGCCTTTCCCTCTGGATCTATCCAGATCTTCCCGGGCATAAGACAATCTCCGCTTACATCCACGTCATGACCGGTGGAAAAAGCGGCTCGCGCGACAATGTCGTGCTGAAAAACGGCCAGTGGAACCACGTCACCTCCGAGTTCGAATCACTACCGCGGACTTCCGTCACCGGCGTCGCAGTTCGCTGCCGCTTGAGCGGAAACGAACCTGGAACCAGTGAAACGTTCACCTACGACATCGACCATCTGGAATTACAACGGGTCGCCCCAGATCACTATCAGGGCTGGAACTGCGCTCCCGGAAAGATCGCGTTCAGCCACACCGGCTATGCCATCGGGTCGCCAAAATCCGCCATCTCCAGCGATCTGGCGGAATCAAAATTCAACGTGGTGGACGCCACCAACGGAAAGGTGGTCCTCTCAAAACCCGTCACCAAGGCGACCACTTACCGCGGAACCTTCCAGACCATGGACTTTTCCGAACTGGATCAAGCTGGCACTTACTTCATTCAAGCGGGTGATCGAAAAACCGGGATCTTCCAGATCGACAACAACGTTTGGCTTGAACCTATCAAGAAAGCGCTGAACTGGCTTTACGTGCAGCGTATTGGTTTCGCAGTTCCTGGCGTGCATGACGCCGGTAGTCTCGATTGGCGCGCGAAGAACGGCGACAAGAGTGTGAGCATTGCTGGAGGCTGGTATGATGCGGGCGATTTGTCTCAGTCGCTTTACAACACCGCCGAGGCGACGTTCATTATGTTTCAGTTAGCAGAGCGGCTGCAGCGTGATCATGAGAACCCGGCTCTCGTCAAACAGCTCACCGCCGAAGCAAGCTGGGGACTCGATTGGCTGTTGAAGACCACACTCCACGACGGATTACGCCCGCTGTGGGGCGTGCAAGGCTGGTGGACTAACGGAATCGTGGGCGACAACGATGACCTCCGTGCCGGCATGGGACGCTCCACGAGCAAGTTCATGGTCGCCGCCGTGGCCGAAGCGGTCGCCTATCGGATGCTCAAGGACACCGATCCCGCCCGCGCTGCAGCCAGCCTGAAAACCGCCGAGGAGGACTGGGGATTTGCCATCGAAAATTCAGCCAAAGACCTGGCCCGCGACGAAACCTGTGAGGCGGCGAGCGAGATCGTGACCGCGTCGATCGAGCTCTTCAAGGTCACCGGCAATAGGAAATATGCCGACAAGGCTCTTGCACTCGCACCGCAGCTTGTGGCCTCACAGGAGCGCCATTTCGTTCCCGGCACCGACGCAGGCATCTGCGGA
>JAYWDF010000263.1:0-6473 GCA_043779985.1 Akkermansiaceae bacterium
ACGACATCGATGCCTGCCATTGCAGCAAGAGCCAACGGATCACTCCATGGTGGATACCATGCTGTTGATGTTGATGGTCCGCTTGATCGTGAAAGTGACGTAAGCCAGGCGATCGATGCCGAATGGCGTGGCGGTGAGCAATTCCATGGTCCACAGCCCGTCGCCGTCAAACACCGCATCGTATCCCTTCAGAGAAAGCACCCGGCTTTGGGGGATCGTTTCATTGAGCACGAGCGCGGAACCGGGAACGATCGTGCCGGTCACCCCGAGACTTGGGCCGCCACGGTAGACCAGGGCATAGGTCTTGGAGGCTGGATAGAGGTCATTCACTGCAAGGGTGAGGTCAGGGACGCTGGTCCGGAGAACCTGATTCTGCACCAGCCCGGAAATCGCGCCATCGGCCACCGGCCAAATCTGGATGAACTTGGAGGCGATCTGGGATTCCGGCGCCAGACCGTCGGCGAGGGAAAACACCGAGAACCGCTCCTCGCCACGCACTTTGCTGCGGTCAGTTCCCGGCACGGAGGTCAATGTGTAGGTGAGAGTCTGGGTACCGTTTTGGGTCAGGGAGGCCTGTGAAAACAGGGTTGCTTGCGTCCGGTCGATATTCTGACCGTTCCCGCCTACGCCGTAGGACTGCACGTGCCGAAGCAACTTCGCCGACTTGGATGCATCGGGATCGGTGATACCGCTGAGCATCCCGCTAACGGTCAGATCGACATAAAACGGGCGATCTGCCCGCGTCCGAGGAATGACAGAGTAAGGATCCTCCGAGCGGATGGCGACATCGGCAGCGGGAAGGTAGGCGCTGACATAGCGCGTATCCAGAAGGTAGCTGGTGAGAGGCGAGGACAGGAGTGTCCACAATTCAAAGCGAGACCCACCCATATCAATTGGTAGCAACGAAACCTGCTGTCCCTTTGGGGCGACTGATGCGTCCCACTGAACTCCGGACGGCATTTGCACCTGACGGATAAAATTGGTGAAGGTCCCGCCCGCTTGGCCGCGAGCCATGCCACTGCAGGCGATGAGAATGACGCCCCATTTCAGAATGTGTGTTTTCATAGTGCTAGAATTCCAAGTTATCGAGTCGTTGCCGCGATTTCCTTCACGGGCAAGACCGAGATCGGCCCGCCGAGGTAGGTGGCGACGATGAGATTGGTGCTTTTTCCGATCCGTTTGGTGGTCGCCTCTGGCAGAGGGAGCTTGCCCGACGCTTCATCGAAAGTGACTTCCACCGTGGTAATCCAGCCCCGATTGATGGCGTAGAATTCCGACCAACTCAGGATACGCGCGCCCGCAGTAGCTGCGTGGCGGTCCTTGAAATTGAGCGGCGATGCCAGAACGGCGCGCTTGGGCACCAGAGTGGCCACTCCATTGTAACAAATGATATCCGACTGACTGAGCAGGTCCAAAGGTCGGTTTTTCACCGAAGGATCCTCGCCCGAAGACACATCCATCCGTTTCATCGGGTCCGCTTGCTCAACCTTTTTCAGGTTGGCGCTGAGTTGCTGGTGGGTGGCGGCGTCACGCATCACCAGACCGGCGGTCTGCCCGTAGGCCGGGCACATCAGCGCGGCAATGGCGACCATTTCGAATAATGTATTGCGGATGCTCATTGAATTCCGGATTGGTGATTTCATGTTTTCAGTTCGTGCGGAAAGTGACTAGCAGCACCATGTCTTGGAGGTCATAGCCGGGATCGGATTTCTGACTGGCGGAGTGTGTCAGCTCCATGAAGACGATCACATCCATCGGCCCGATCTGCACGCGGCCCGTCGAATCGAGATAAGGCTTGAGAAAGCTCTCGAGGGAGGGCGCGTTGTAGGCGGGGACATTCGATGGAGGAACATCGCCATTGACCAAGGTCCGCACGTTGTCCGTGCCATCACTCGAAGTGTAAAGCTGGCCCCACGAACCGTTATAATAATACCTGCCACCGAATCGAAGCGGCGTGTTCGCTGCCACTTGGGAACTCGTCAGGATCGTCGAGGTCGGAAGGATGCTGTTGGGATTCACCACAAGATTGGTGCCGTAGAAGATTCGCTTGTAGCTGGAAGTCGACGTGCTGTTATAGCTCATCAGGGCTTCGGTTGGCACATAGGTGAAAGAACTGCTGCCCGAGCTACCGGCGGTCACCCCGGCTCCGAGCACCCGGACATCCACGAAGAGGGATTGCTTGGGAATGATCGTCGATGGGGTGATCACGGTGATGTAGTCCTTAACGACCGAGGGATAGGTGATATTCCAGCTCAGTGAAGTATTGGAACCCGCTCTAACGATCGACTGGCTCGTGGACAGCGAGCCCACCGGGATGGAGGGCGAAGTCGTAGATCCGGCATGAGCAGGAGTCGACGCGAGTGGGCACATGGTAATAAAAGTGGTAGCTAAAGCCGCCAGTTGGCTGATTTTCATGGGGGGTGGGGGGAGTTAGTGTGACGGACCCTTCCGTTTAGATCCTGGTGAGCGGGGGGCTCGCAGGAACGGACAACCGATCCGGAAAGATTTCCGAAACGGCCCACCTGAGAAATCATCGGGACAACAAGTCCTCAGGAAGGGTGATATGTGGCTCAAACAACGTTCAAGCTGGCTGAACTATTCAACTTTCCCTGACAGTAGGAAAGTCCGCATTTTCACGCAATCGCGTAGGACTATCAGCGACGGGTCCTTCACCCCTTGCCGAGACCGAAACGACGATCCAGCTCGCGCATGCTGAACTCCGTGAGCGTCGGCCGCCCGTCGGCAGCACAATAAGGCAGCTCGCAGGCAAACAAGGTTGCTAGCAGCGACTGGGTCTCCACGAGTCGGGGAATGATCAATGCCGCAGCCCGCTTCGCCAACACCCGCGCAAGTCGATCCAAGGCAAAGCGCGCGCCCGGTGCCGAGTCGTGGAGCAGCTCATCCATCAAGGCCCCGAGAAACGCCCGCGGGTCGTCCACCGGCAGACAAGCCGGCAAGCTGCGGACCTGCAGGGTGTTGCCACCGAAGGCCTCGACTTCGATGCCGGCCTCCCCCAGCGCCATCCGTTCGCGCAGCACCAGATCCAGATCCCGGGGATCCAGTTCCAACAATATCGGCACCAGCAGTCCCTGCATTTCCAAAACTCCGTCACCGTGGTTCAGCAGTTTTTCATAAAAAATCCGCTCCCAAGCCGCCTTCGGGTCGAAAAGCACCAACCCGTCCTCACTCTCCAGCAAAACAAAGCGCTGGTGCAAGATCCCGAGCACGCGGAACTCCGGAGCGCCCCCGCTCGACACCGCCACCACATCATCCGGGGCAAGCGCAGGCTCAGTCCCTAGGTTTTCCCACTCCATCAATACCGGCTGCGGAGCATGGAAGCTGGCCAGCGGCGGCGGGGTGATGTCCACGGCCTCGCTCGCGAGCATTGCCAGCGAAGGCCGCTCGACTCGCGGCGGCAACGCCGGTGGAGCCGGCCGCAAGCCGACCGCCACCGCTTCCAAGATCGCATCCCGGACGTCGGTTGGCCGGTGAAAGCGCACCTCACGCTTCGCCGGGTGCACATTCACATCCACCAAGGTCGGCTCCAGATCGAGCCACAACCACGCCGCCGGATACATGCCATCCGCCAGCGCACCGCGGAATCCCTCCGCCAGCGCGCGCGAAATCACCGCATCCTCGACGGGCCTGCCGTTGAGGAACACAAACTGGTGCCGCCTCCCCTTCCGCGCATGGCTGGCCGGAAGCACGTAGCCTTGCACGGAAATCCCATTGCCATGCGTCAACGGCAGCGCGACCAGCTCCCGCGACAAATCCGTGCCGAGCAACTGCCGCACCCGGTCCACCGCCTTGGCCGCCGGAGGCAAATCGAACACCTCGCGATCATCGCGCCGCAGGCGAAACCGGACATGCGGCGCCGCCAACGCGTGCAACCGCAGCTGGTGCTCGACGTGCGCCGACTCCGTGGATTCCGCGCGCAAGAATTTCCGCCGCGCCGGCATGTTGTAAAATAGCGCCTTGGCCTCGATCACCGTGCCCGGAGCGCAGCCCGCATCCCGCACGTCGCGGACTTTTCCGCCGTCCACCAGGATCTCAGTGCCGGAAACCGAGTTCCCTTCCCGAGTCACCAGTCGGAATCGCGATACGCTGGCGATGCTCGGCACCGCCTCCCCACGGAAGCCCAGCGTCATGATCGCCGCCAGATCCCCTGCCGTCCGCAGCTTGCTGGTGGCGTGGCGCTCCAGCGAAAGCAACGCATCCTCGCGGGACATGCCGCAGCCGTCGTCACTCACCCGGATCAAGGCCGAGCCACCGCGGTCGATGTCCACCCGGATTTCGCGCGCCCCGGCGTCGATGCTGTTTTCCACCAGCTCCTTGACCACGGAAGCCGGGCGCTCGACCACCTCGCCCGCCGCCACTTGGCTGGCGAGAATATCAGGGAGCACTTTGATCTTGGGCACGCGGACAGACTTAAGAGTCCAGATTCCAGAGTCCAGAGATTCCGCCGCTTGTTTCTTGTCTCTGGCCTCTGGCCTCTTCAGTCTCCCGCCGCATGGCTGGCTTTTTCAAATCCCTACTCAACAAGATCACCAATCGCGCGGAAATCGATTGGGATGACCTCGAGGCCGATCTCATCAGCTCGGATCTTGGAGTCCGGCTCACCACCTCGATCCTGGACGACCTCCGCGACCTTGGCCGCGAGGTTTCCGGCGAGGATGTGCTGGAGGTCACCCGCCGCCAGATTTCCAAACGCCTTCCCGACAATTTCCTGCCACCCACCCCGCGCGCCGATGGCAAACCGTTTGTGATCCTCGTCGTCGGCGTCAACGGCACCGGCAAAACCACCTCGTCCGCCAAGCTCGGCCTGTGGCTCAAGCAGCGCAAGCGCAGCGTCATCCTCGCCGCCGCCGACACCTTCCGCGCCGCCGCCGTCGAGCAACTCCAGCGCTGGGGCGAGCGCCTGGATCTCCCCGTGGTCGCGGGAAATCCGAATGCCGACCCGTCGTCCGTCTGCTTCCACGCCCATCAGAAAGCCATCGCCGAGAAGACCCAGTTCCTCATCTGCGACACCGCAGGCCGCATTCACACGCGCCACAATCTGATGGAAGAGCTCGGGAAAATCCGCCGCACGCTCGCCAAGCAGGACGAGACCGCGCCGCACCTCACATTGTTAGTCGTGGATGCCACCACCGGCTCCAACGCGATGCAACAAGCCAAGGAATTCCACAAGGCCAGCCCGCTCGACGGCCTCATCGTCACCAAGCTCGACGGCTCCGGCAAGGGCGGCATCGCCGTGACCATCCACGACCAGCTCGGTATCCCGCCGCGCTTCCTCGGCACCGGGGAAGAACCCGGGGCGTTTTCCATTTTCGAGAAAGAGACCTTCGTCGCGGAGATTCTCTGAGGAGCGCTCTGGCTGTCTCCGCCTTGCTATCAGCCACCCGATTGATCCCACTACAAGATCTTCACGATCACTCTGGCAGGTGGTTCGCACAGTATTCCTTACCATCGCCACCGATGCGGAATTCCATCTCGGGGTCCATGAGGTCGTTTCTGCGGCACACCACGCAGTTATGAAACGCCCCGGAGTCGTCAAACTCATCCCCAGTCGGCCGTTTCGCGGCTTGGAAGCGCCTTTTGCGCTGAGCGGACTCGAGCACCCGTGCCGTGCCGCGCATGGCCGGGATCCCCGCCCAGAACAGATAGTTGGCGAAGGCGATCAGCACGAAAGGCAGCAGTTTCGGCGCATCCGCCACCATCAGCACGAGCGCTGCCAACTGGATAAACGCCAGGATCCGCACCTGCACCGGAAGGATCATCATGAGCTGCACCTCCACCTTGGGAAACAAGGTGGCGAACGCGAAAAACGCCGAGCCGTAAAGCGCGAATCCACTCACCGAAAGAGGGGTCGGATAGATGAAATTCAGAGCTAACAACAAAGCGATGCCGGTGTAGTAAAACAGCGTGGTTTTAAACACACCCCAAGCACCTTCCAGTCCGTCGCTCACCATGAAGATGAAGTTCACCACGCATGCCAGGAAGATGATGCTGATGATGCTCGGCGTGCCCACGCTGGATCCCGCGAAAAAGAACGTCACCACCCGCCAGACTTCGCCGGAGAAAATCTTCGCCCGGTCGAACTCCAGCAACTGGCCGATGTCCGGGCGGATAAAGCGCAGCACGAAAACCAGAACGTGAAACAGCGCGTAATACCGCAGAAAACTCGGAAAGGAAATCCACCCGATGCGCCGCTCCAGTTTGTCGAAAAATGTCATCTCCCGCGCAACATCGCCAATTCCCGCCAATTGACAAGCCCGGGTCGCGAACCGGCCCCGAAGATCGTCTAGCGATTCAGCCGCTCCGCTCCATACTCGCCGAAGGGAATCAGCAGGTCGCCGTCAGCCCCCAGGGTCACCCGCTCGAGTCCGGGGTTCCACGTCGGAAAATCCCACGTTTTCAGGTGATTGCCATCCCCGTCCGCAGCGAACACGGAACGCCACGACGCTCCGGTCAGG
>JAYWDF010000264.1:0-2165 GCA_043779985.1 Akkermansiaceae bacterium
ACCCACAAAAAGAGTCAGTTTGGTCAAGGAGCCCGGGAAAGATCGTGAAGGCTATCTCGCTTTCTCGGAATATGGCTCCGGCGCTAGGGATCGAACCTAGGACCTAGTGATTAACAGTCACCCGCTCTGCCGCTGAGCTACGCCGGATTTTCGCTCCTTTCGGACGCGGGCGGACGATGGGATTCGCGAACCGCTTGTGGCAAGGCAAAAATACCAAGCAACCGGAAAAATCGGCATCCTTGCCATTTTCCACCAATGCCCCGGGGCTCCCGGAGTCACGCCATGAACCAAGCAAGCCCTGTCGTATACTGCCGCGAAAATGACCGTGCATTGATCCGACCTCCCGCGCTGACCCGTTCGAGCCGTTTTCGACATTTCTCAATCCTGGCGAGGATGCTTCGTCGGTAGCAGTCCCTGCGGCCGCCTTCGCTCGGTCCTTGTGCGATCCGTTGAAAGCCATGATTCTCCCTATCAAGTCCAGCACGGTCTAAAAACCGCCCCGGCACGCGGGATTTTGGGTCAGTCCGGCGATCCTGCCCTGCTCACACCTTGGCGTGCGTGTGCATGCTGCAGGGATCCGGAACCCGATGTCGGTGCGCGTCTCAACTGGAACGTCCATCGGGTCATCACTCCGGATGGCTATAGATTTCGATTTCGACGGCCTTGCTCGTGGGAGTCCCGCTACCTTCCGCCTGGCTACCCACGGGAACTAACACATTCGCCTCGGGGAAGTAGGCGGCGGCGCTGCCTTTCGGCATTTCGTAAGGGATCGCGGTGAAGGATTTGGCGGTGCGGCGTTCGTCACCCCAAATGCTGGTGATGTCCACTTGGGAACAGGGGGCAATGCACCTTTCCTGCAGATCCTCAGGATTGACCAGAATGATGCGGCGGGCGTTGCCGATGCCGCGGTAGCGGTCATCTAGGCCGTAGATGGTGGTGTTGAACTGGTCGTGGCTGCGGAGGGTTTGCAGGACGAGGCGCCCGGCGGCGACTTCGAAGACATCCATCGGCGCAAGGCCGAAGCCGGCCTTGCCGCCGGGAGTTTGCCAGACGCGCTGCTTCGCGGCATTTGGCAGGTAGAATCCGCCGGGCTCCTGGGCGCGTTGGTTGTAATCGTCGAATCCGGGGATCACCCGCTCGATGAGATCGCGGATGCGGTCGTAGTCCCCGGCGAGCCAGCGCCACGGCACCGGACTCACGGTGCCGTCCATGGCTTCCGCGAGGCGGGCGATGATTTCCACCTCGGATAGCAGGTGGGGTGACGCGGGGGCGAGGACGCCGCGGGACATCTGGACGACCCCCATCGAGTTCTCACAGGTGACGAATTTCCCCTCGCCATCGCGCTCGCTGCGGCCGAGGCAGGGCAGGATGAGCGCGGTCCGCCCGGTGACGAGGTGGCTGCGGTTGAGCTTGGTGGAGATGTGGCAGGTGAGGTCGCAATTCCGGAGCGCTTCGGCCGTGAAACCGGTGTCCGGCGAAGCTTGGAGAAAGTTCCCGCCGAGGGCGAAGAAGACCTTGGCCGCGCCATCATGCATCGCATGGATGGCGGCAACGGTGTCGTAGCCGTGGGCGCGGGGTGAGCGGATGCCGCACTCGTGATCGAGCGAGGCGAGAAAGGACTCGGGCATTTTCTCAAAGATCCCCATGGTGCGGTCGCCCTGCACATTGCTGTGCCCGCGCACGGGACAAAGCCCGGCACCGGGCCGGCCGATGGCACCTAGCAGCAGGTGGACATTGACGACCTCGCGGATGGTGGCGACCGCATTCCGGTGCTGGGTGAGCCCCATGGCCCAACAGGTGATCAGCTTGCGCGAGCCATCTAGCAGTGTGGTGCCGAGGCTGCGGATCTCCGACTCCCCCACCCCGCTCATGCGGACGATCTCCGGCCACGGAGTGTCCTGGACGAGGGCGCGGTATGCATCAGCATCCCGGGTGTGGTCACGGAGGAACGCGGTATCGAGGACGGTGCCGGGCGCCTGGATTTCCAACTCGAAGAGGACCTTGGCGACGCCGCGGAAGAGCGCGAGATCGCCATTCACCCGCACGCGGATAAACTGCGAAGCCAGCGCGGTGGCCTTGCTGAGCAGAGTGGCGATGGGGTGCTGCGGGTGCACGAAGCCGACCAAGCCGGCCTCCTTCAAGGGATTGATCGACACCACCTTCGC
>JAYWDF010000265.1:0-2165 GCA_043779985.1 Akkermansiaceae bacterium
GGTAAGCCTTGAAGGCGCAGTCAAACACCGGCAGATGTTCCAGCTTCAACCCACTACTCACAGCCGATCCTGTGGCCTCGTCCTTCACGTCTTCGATGGTGTCATATTTCTCAATGTGGCCGACAATCCCTGCAATTTGATCCACCGAATACCCGAGCCGGACCAGGGCGGGCGGGACCGTCCGATTGACGATTTTCAACATGCCGCCGCCGGCTAGCAGCTTGTATTTCACGAGGGCGATGTCCGGCTCGATGCCGGTGGTATCGCAATCCATTAGAAAGCCAATGGTGCCGGTCGGAGCAAGCACGGTCACCTGTGCGTTGCGGAAGCCGTGACGACGACCCGCCCGCAGCGCGCACTCCCACGCGGCTCGCGCGGAATCGATGATCGGGACACAATCCCCGTGAGCCTCGAGGCCGGCCGCCTTCTCACAATGGCGCTCGATCACTTCCAGCATCGATGATTCGTTAGAATCTGCGGGAGGATTCGTGACCTCTCCATAGCGGGCGTCATGATAGGATGCGAAGGGCCCGGTGGCGGCGGCCATTTCAGCACTCACGGCATAGGCATGCCCGGTCATGAGCGCGGTGATGCTCGCCGCCAGCGCACGGCCGTCATCGCTGTCGTAGCCAAGTCCACGGTTCATGATGAGCGCACCGAGATTCGCATAGCCGAGACCGAGGGTGCGGAAGGCGTGGGAGTTCTCAGCGATCGCTTGCGTCGGATAGCTGGCACGATCGACTAGGATTTCCTGAGCGACGAGGAAGAGCCGGATCGCGGCTTGAAAGCGCTCCGTGTCAAAGGTGCCATCCGTCTGCTGGAAGCGAACGAGGTTGAGCGAGGCGAGATTGCAGGCGGTGTCGTTGAGGAACAGGTATTCCGAACAAGGATTGGTCGAGTGCTGGCGGCCACTGCCCTTGCAGGTGTGCCAGGTGTGGATGGTGGAGTCGAACTGCATGCCGGGATCGCCACAGGTCCAGGTGCCAAGCGCGATTTTCCGCAGGAGCTCCCTGGCTTCCTTCTTCTCGCAAGGTTCACCATCCACCACCCGCCGCGTCCACCACTCGGAATCCTCCACGGCAGCCTTCATAAATTCATCGCTGGCACGCACCGTAAGGTTTTCGTTTTGGAACATGACCGAGCCGTAAGCATCGCCATTGTAGCTCCCGTCGTAGCCCTGCTCGATCAGCGCCCAGGCCTTTTTCTCCTCGATGGTCTTCGCTTCGATGAAGTCCTCGATGTCCGGATGCCAATCCTTGAGCGTGTTCATTTTCGCCGCCCGCCGGGTCTTGCCGCCGGATTTCACGGCATTGGCGACTTGGTCGTAGATCCGTAAAAACGACAGCGGTCCCGACGGACGACCGCCACCTGATAGTTTCTCCCGCGACGAGCGGAGCGTCGATAGATCCGTGCCGGTGCCGGAACCGTATTTGAAAAGCATCGCCTCGGAGGTGGCCAGCCGCATGATGTCTTCCATGTTGTCCTTCACGCCCTGGATGAAGCAGGCGCTGGCTTGCGGATAGTGGTATTGTCCCGGTGCGCGGCGGGCCTTGCCCTGGGTGGAATCCCAGAACCAACCACCCTCGCCCGCGTCCTTGCCGATGTCATACTGATGGTGCAGTCCCACGTTGAACCAGACCGGCGAGTTGAACGCGCCATATTGATTGAGGCACAACCATGTTAGATCCTGGTAGAAATTCTCAGCCGATGCCTCGTCGCTGAAATATCCGTCGGCGATCCCCCAGTCCGCGATGGTCCGGGTCACCCGGTGAACGAGCTGCCGGACCGACTGCTCGCGACCGCCCTGGCGCGGATCAGTCCCGATCGAGGCGTCCCCGTAAAAATACTTCGAGACCGCGATCTTGGTGGCGAGTTCGCTCCAACTGCGAGGCACCTCCACGTTCTCCTGCCGGAACATCGCTTTCCCACTGTCGTCGGTAATTTCCGCCGTGCGATGGTCCCACTCGATTTCGTCAAACGGCGAGACTCCCGGCGTGGCGAAATGCGGCTCAAACCGAAGTCCCGGCGTGAGCTCCGGGGATGTGGACGTTGCGCGGGCGGGAGAATCCAAGGTGGCTGCGAGTGTGTTCATGGGTGGTGGGATCGGATGGCGGGTGAATGGGGCGAGCGATTGCGGTTTTGCTTCGATTAAGTTAAGCGACTAC
>JAYWDF010000266.1:0-6446 GCA_043779985.1 Akkermansiaceae bacterium
GTGGGGACCGGTAAGCCCTTGACGCTCGGCACCACGGCCGGCGCTTCTTCGTAGGCATCATCGTCGAGTGCGAAATGGAGGTTCGCCTCGGCTTGTGCCGGGCTGTTTGATTGATTGGACGCGGCGCGCTTCGCCTCGATGGACTCCAAGGACTCCACGCCGGTGCGGGCCACTTCTTCTTCGGTGACTTCGAGCAGGCCTAGCAGAGTGCCTACCGAATAGGAAACCCCTTCGAGCGCCCGCAGTTCCGAAACGACGCCGTCACAGAGCGTCGTCACTCCCATCATCGCCTTGTTGGTCTCCACCTCGATGATTTCCTGATCGGTGCGGACGGAGTCCCCGACCGCGATTCCGAGGCGGACGACGGTGGCTTCGGCGATGGACTCGCCGAGTTGGGGCATGAAAATGGGAACAGTGGGCATTTTGGTAAAAGCTGAAAGACTGAAGTACTGAAATGCAGGGACTAGAATGAGAGCAGTTTGCGGAGCGCCTCGCAAATGGATTCCGGCGTCGGGCGGTGGGCGGCCCAGAGTTTCGGGTGATAGGGAACCGGCGTGTCGCGGGCATTCAAGCGCTGCGGCGGTGCATCCAGCAGATGGAATCCTTCTTCGGTGACCCGGGCGATCACTTCTGCGGTGACTCCGCCCCAAGGGAAGGCTTCTCCCACGGCCAGCAGACGTCCGGTGCGCGCCACCGAGGCAAGAATGGTATCGAGATCCAGGGGTTTCACCGAGCGCAGGTCCACCACTTCGATTTCCCACCCATCCTGGGCAAGGCGCTCGGCAGCGCGCACCGCCTCGTGGACCATCGCGCTGTAGGCAACGACCGTCGCGTGTTTGCCGGGGCGGGTGATCCGTGCCTGGCCGATGGGCAGGTGATCGCCGTTGATCGACTTCGCCTTGAGCCAGCGATAGAGGAACTTGTGCTCGCAGTAGATGACCGGATCATCCAGCGCCACGCCGTCTAGCAGCATGTGATACGCGTCCGAGACCGTGGCCGGCGTCAGTACGATGAGGCCGGGGTATTGGGCGTAGATCCCCTCCATGCTCTGGCTGTGAAAGGGCCCGGAGCCGGGAGTTCCGCCCGAGGGCAGCCGCACGGTGATCGGGATCGGCATGCCGGTCCGATAGAAATGGGTCGCCGCCTGATTGACGATCTGGTTGAACGCCACCGAGGAAAAATCCGCGAACTGCATTTCCACGATCGGCCGCATGCCCTCGATGGCGGCGCCCACGGCCATGCCGATCATGGCGTCCTCGGAGATCGGCGCATCGAAGACGCGGTTGGGAAATTGTTCGGCGAGGCCCTTGGTGGCTTTGAACGCACCGCCGAAAGTGGCGATGTCCTGACCGTAGAGAAACACGCGGTCGTCCTCGCGCAGGAGCTTTTCCTGTGCCTCACGGATGGCGTCGATGTAGGTTACACTCACTGGGCGGTTGACTGGGAAATGGAATCGATTAGAGGGAAGCGGGTGGCAAGTGCGGTCCAGTCTTCGTGATAGGGATCCGGTACTGCTTCCTGCTGGGCCTGGGCCACGGCGCGTTGGACTTCTTCGGAAAATTCATCCTGCCAGGCGAGAATTTCGTCCACCGTCGCGATTTGGTTTTCCACGAGTTGGCGCATCGCCACCTCGATGCAGTCGCGGCCGTAGTGACCGCTGCGGACCTCGGCAGGCACATAGGACCCGTCGTCATGCTCGCCGTGACCGGACAAGCGGAGCAGCCGGGCGACGACCATTTGCGGCCCGCCGCCGTCGCGGGCCCGGCGGACGGCCTCGCCGATCACCGAGGCGCAGGCGAGCAGGTCCGTCCCGTCCACGGAGAATCCACCGATGCCGTAGCCACGGGCTTTTTCCACCAGATCCGCACAGGCGAACTGGCGGTGGTTTGGAGTCGAGTAGGCGAATTGATTGTTTCCCACCACCAC
Organism: Akkermansiaceae bacterium; assembly: GCA_043779985.1. Taxonomy (GTDB): domain Bacteria; phylum Verrucomicrobiota; class Verrucomicrobiia; order Verrucomicrobiales; family Akkermansiaceae; genus Luteolibacter. The sequence goes on from JAYWDF010000266.1 coordinate 1,927, forward strand.
CACCAAGGGGAGTCGCTCAACGGCGGCTAGATTCAGACCTTCGTGAAAGGCGCCGGTCGAGGTCGCGCCGTCGCCGATGCAGGTGGCCCCCACGCGCCCGGCCAACGTGCCTTGCAGCCGCTTGGCAAAAAGCATGCCAGCAACCACCGGCACCTGGGCACCGAGGTGGGAGATCATCGCGGGCATGCCCATGCTGGGCCGGCCCCGGTGGATGTTTCCGTCCCGCCCGCGCATCGGGCCCTCGACCGAGCCGAGATATGTCCGGGTGCAATCGATCATCGGCTCGCCGAATGCGGTGCGCCCTGCTTGGTCGCGGATCAGCGGGGCGAAGAAATCCGTGCCTTGGATCAAGGCCGTGCCGAGTGTCGCACTGACCGCCTCCTGGCCGCGTCCGAGGTAGACGCCGCCGACGATTTTTCCGGCTTTATACAGACTCGAAAGCTTGTTTTCCAGGATTCTAGCCCGGAGCATCGATTGAAAGACCGAGCGCAGGAAATCACGGTTGGTCACCACCCCGTCGGCGAAAGGTTGCATATCCAAGTGCGGCACGGCGAGAGCGTAAGACAGTGCATAGGAAACCTGCAACCGCTTTCCAGAAAACTCACGCTTCACGCCTGTTCCATGCGACCAAGTCCTTGTAGCAGAGTCCCTTACCACCGAAAAGATCCAGCGCGCTACCGACCGTGACATCCACCGTGCCGTGCCCGGCCTGCTCCACGAGTAACAGGTCCGCCATCGTCGCCGCGCCACCGGCATAAGTCACCGGGCATTTCCCCCAACTTCCGAGCAATGCGACCAATTCCGCGTCGATTCCGCGGCAAAGTCCCTCCACGTCCGCCGCGTGGATGAGAAACTCATCACAAAACGGCGCGAGCCGGTCCAGCGTCGCGTGATCGACCGTCAGGTTCGTCAGGGTTTGCCAGCGGTTCATCGCCACCGTCCAGCCAGCAGTCGTGCGGCGGCAGGAAAGATCGATCACCAGCTTGTCCTTGCCGATTTTTTCGACCAGCGAGTGCAACGTCTCTTCCAAGAATTTCCCCTCCGCATCGAACAGCGCCGAAGTCACGATGACGTGGCTCGCCCCTGCATCGAGCCATTCTGCGGCGTTGCCCTCATGGATTCCACCGCCGATTTGCAAGCCGCCAGGATAAAACGCGAGCGCTTCCTTCGCCGCCGGATCGTTGCCCGGACCGAGCTTGATGACGTGCCCGCCCGTCAGTCCGTCGTCGCAGAAGCACGCGGCGAACCACCCTGCCGGCCGGTCAGAGACGAAATTCTCCGTCGGCCCGGCACCGTCGTCGCGCAGGCTGCCGCCGACGATTTGTTTCACCTGGCCTTGGTGGAGGTCGATGCAGGGGCGGAATTGGGTCATGGAGCGGAGAGAAATGGATTGATGATCCGCAAGTGTCCGATGCGGCGGTCGTGTTGGAGGGCCTCGCTGTAGAGGATGGATGCGCCGGATTCAAGGGCCGCGGCGACGATCAGACTGTCGTAGAAACGATATTGGGTCTCGCGCTGGATTTGCAGGGTTTTCTGGTAAATCGCGGCTGAGGGCATGACCTTGCAGTGGGGCAGCATGACTAATTTCAGGTAGTCGCCTAGAAATTCGTGGTCCAACGGGATGGCGAAGCGATGGCGCGCCACCGAGCTGAACTCCTGCACCACCTGCCAACTGATCAGCCACGCTTCCCCGGCTTGACTCAGGCTGAGTGCCTTCGTTCGTTTCTCCTCGGCCTTTTGGTCGAAGGCGTAAACGAGGATGTTAGTATCCAGGAAATACTCAGCGCTCATTGAGTTCGTCACGGGTGAAAGGGCCGCCGGAATCGTATTGCGACATGCGCTGGATGACCTCCGCCGCCTGTTTGCGCCGCTCGTCGCTGCGCGAAATTTCCTCCAGCCAATCACGGAACAGCGCGTTGAGCGTGGTTTTCCGGGCCCGGGCCTCCTCTCTTGCCAGCTCGATGAGGTGCTCATCAGCACTCAGCGTGATGTTTTTCATCACACGAAAGTAGTGTGCACTGCTTTCGTGGTCAAGTGGGTTTTGGGAGCTCAATCCTGAGGGCATCGGTGGTTTTTTGAACCGCAGATGGATGAGGGTTCACGCAGATTGAAGAATTGCCATAATCCGGGAAATGCGACAGGCATGAAATCCTCACTCCTGCACGCCGGTAGACGCATCCGGTCCGGCCACATGGGCGGTGCGGCTGTGGGCGAGGATGGGAAGCGACTGATATTCGATGGCACCAAAGCTCTTTGGAGTTTCGACGGTAGAACCGCAACTTACTCCGCTTGAAGCCGGTAAAATGCGGCATTGTCCGGAGATGCGAATTCGAACTCCAGTTTACCGTCGCCGGAAATCGTCGTTTGCGGAGCCGTCATGGGAAATGGCGTGAAGCTATGCCGTCCCTTGGACTGTTGGAAGCCGATGAGCGTTTTCTTCTGGATATCGCCAGTGCGTGCCGCTCCCTTCCTATCTTTTCCTTGTCGTGGGTCCATCTAATCGCCACCATGGGGCAGCTCGGAAACCTCCGCAGTCCAGATTCTCACCATGAAAGAATTGCTCATTCCCTGCGCTATCGCGTTTCTCGTTTCGATTACATCCTTGCTCGGCGCGGACTCATTCTGCCGTCCAGGCAAGGTTTCCAGCGCTCCGGTCGATCCATCCAAAACACCAGAGGGGCTGGCATCATCCGACTGGTCGAGCATCCGTCATGCCTACGAGCATGGCCGCCACGCCATCGTCGCAAACCCGAATGGCAGCCACCAAGCACGCAATCAGGGGCAAGCTTGGTCGACAGAGTTCGATGAGCGCGGCTTCACGGTGACACCTGATGCCGGTGGCTGGACATGGGGCTTGGAATTGACCGGATACGGTGAGCGGACACTCCTGTCCGCTTCTTCCAAAATCATCACCCATGGCAACAGGGCTACTTGCCGGAGGGATGCGCTCCTGACCGAATGGTTCATCAATGACAACCGTGGTTTGGAGCAAGGGTGGACGTTCGCAGATCGTCCGGTGGATATGAATGCCGGTCAACCCGTCCGCCTCCATCTTGCAGTTCGTGGTGGTCTCCGACCGGAGTCGCGCGATGAGGGAAAAAGCATGGCTTTTCTAAACGAGTCGGGTGGCACGGTTCTCAATTATGCCGGGCTGAAAGCCTGGGATGCGGATGGAACCCCTCTGCCAACTCGATTTGTCCAAAATCAAAACGACAAATCGGCGTTCTGTATCGAGGTGGAGGACGCGGCAGCAAACTATCCAATCACCATCGATCCAGTTGCCCAACAGGCGTATCTCAAAGCGTCAAACACTGGAGCGGGTGACAACTTCGGATATTCAGTGGCGATCTCTGGCGATACGGTGGTTATAGGCGCACCCAACGAAGATAGCAATGCCACCGGAATCAATGGGAATCAAGCCGATGACAGCGCGATTTCGGCTGGAGCCGTTTATGTGTTTGTGCGATCGGGAGGAACATGGAGCCAGCAGGCCTACATCAAGGCTTCTAACGCGGGTAGCTATGACCGATTTGGTTGGTCGGTGTCGATTTCCGTCGACACCGTGGTTATTGGTGCTCCTGGCGAAGCCAGCAATGCAACTGGCGTGAATGGTAACCAGCAGGATAATTCTGTGATCGAAACTGGAGCTGCATACGTCTTTGTACGTTCAGGAACGACTTGGAGCCAGCAAGCCTATTTGAAAGAAGCTGCGAACACCGTGACCAAAGATGGTTTTGGCTCCGCGTTATCCATTGACGGGAATACTATCGTCATCGGTTCTCCTGGCTATGATCCAGGAATTGGAGCCCTCAGCGTGTTTTTCAGAAGTGGCAATACATGGAGCCAACAAGCTCAACTCAGCGCATCAAATGCGGCGGGAGGAGATCGTTTTGGTGGCGCAGTGGCCGTATCAGGTGACACGCTGATTGTTGGTGCGAGCGGTGAAGACAGTGCGGCAACAGGGATCGGCGGAAATCAGGCCGACAACAGCTCGAGCGGATCGGGAGCCGCTTATGTCTTTGTTCGAAATGGTGTTTCTTGGAGTCAGCAAGCCTATCTCAAAGCTTCCAATACCGGTGCTGGAGATGCCTTTGGCATTAGCGTTGCGATTTCCGAGAACACCATTGTCATAGGTGCTTGGGCAGAGGCTAGTGCAGCTACCGGAGTGAACGGAAATCAGCTCGATAACTCAGTGTCATATGCAGGTGCAGCTTATGTTTTTACTCGCAGCTTGAGCACATGGAGCCAGCAGGCTTACCTCAAAGCATCGAATACCGGAGTCAAAGGCGGGTTTGGAATTTCGGTTGCACTGTCTGGAAGTAGAATAGTTGTTGGCTCAGATCAACCCGGTACATCACTTTCCGGAGCTGCATACATTTTTGTAAGAAGTGGTCTCGATTGGATTCAAACATCATGGTTCAAAGCTACGGACCCTGGAGGCCAAGATTTATTTAGCCGCTCAGTGAGCATTTCAAACAACTCCGTGATTATCGGGGCAAGAGAAGAGGATGGCGGATCAA
>JAYWDF010000267.1:0-2157 GCA_043779985.1 Akkermansiaceae bacterium
GCAGGATCCAGAGTGATCGTGGCGAAGAAGGTGGAGCCTTGCCCTTGGGCGCTCTGCACCGTGATGTCGCCTTCCATCAGTTCGGCAAGACGTTTGCTAATGGCAAGTCCGAGCCCGGAGCCACCGAAGCGCCGAGTGGTTGAGGAATCTTCCTGTATGAACGGGCGGAACAGGCGGCCGATCGCATCCGGTGCGATTCCAACTCCCGAATCTTTGATTTCAAAGGTCATTTTCCACCGTCCCGAGGGGGCGAGGTAGCCGTCGACAGTCAAGCTGACAAATCCGGTGGGGGTGAATTTAACCGCATTGCTCAACAGGTTGACAAGGATCTGCCGGATCCGGGCGCGGTCGCCATCGATCTGGAGTGGAAGATGCGGAGCAAGGCGGCCGATGAGTTCGATTTGCTTTCCCGCGGCACCGAGACGAACGACGTCGAAGGCTTCGCGACAAAGATCACCAAGGGTGAAGGGGGAGGAGTCGAGGTCGATTTTGCCGCTCTCGATGCGGGAGTAGTCGAGGATGTCATTGATCAGTTCGAGGAGGAAGTTGCTCGAATTGAGAATGGTTTCTGCGTAGTCCTGTTGCTGAGAGTTGAGAGAGGTGGTCTCGAGAAGGGAGGCCATGCCGATCACCGCATTGAGCGGGGTCCGGATTTCATGGCTCATGGTTGCGAGGAAGGTGCTCTTGGCCCGGTTGGCCTTCTCGGCGGCGATGGCGGCGGTATTCGCCGCGTCGCGAGCTAGGACAAGCGAATCGGCTTCGTTCTGGGCGACTTGGCGCAGGCCGATGTTAGCAGCGGCAGAGCGCAGGATGGAGATTTCCCAGTTTTCCCACAGGCGATCTTCCCGACACGCATCGAAGCCTAGGAATCCCCAAAGCTTCTCGGCGGCAAAAATCGGAACCACCACCAGCGAGCGGATTGCCTGGGCAGCGAGCATGGCTTGTTCGTTTTGCGGGAAATTGCTGACGCTGCCGTGGATTTCACGGCCTGCGAGAAGCTCCTGATACCAGCGTGCGAATCCGGATTCCTGAAAGGGAAGGTTCTGGAGGTCCGGATTGAGGATTTGCGGTGCCGCAGCCCCGGAATTCCATTCGGCCGACTGGCTCATGGCCGGGCTACCCAGGACGGCGTGCGGATGGACCTGGAAAAGGTAGCAGCGGTCGACGGATGCTGCGGTTCCGAGTGCTTTGAGGATTTCGCCCCAGAGGCTGGGGTTGATCCGCTTGGACAGAAGCGTGGTGCTGATCGATGCAACCGCTTCTAGCAAGTTGCTGGAACGGCGGGTCTGGGTGATGTCCCGCTCGATGGCCATGAATCCGGTGAGCGTGCCCTCCTTGTCCACGAGTGGCTGGCACTCGATGTGGACGAGGTAGGCACGGCCGCTTTTGGCGTAGTTGACGATCTCGGTTTCGAATCGCTGACCGCTGCGGATATTGTCCCGCATGTAGATCTTCGCGGCCTCGCTGGTGTCCGGGCGCTGGAGAATGCTGCCGGGACTTTTTCCGATCACCTCTTCCCGGCTGTAGCCGCTGATTTTGGTGAAGCCTTCGTTGACCCACTCGATGCGGCCTATGGCATCGGTGATGACCACGGCGTTGTCGGTTCGCTTGGCGACGAGTGCCAGCCGATTCACCTCGGCGCGGCTCCGCATCAGGTTTTGTTCCGCATCTTTGGCCGCGGTGAGATCGACGATGGCGAGAATGGAGCCTACATTCTGCCGCGATTCGGAAAGCGGCGCTTGGAATACCTGGATGGGAACGGATCCTCCATCAGGACAGGAGAGGTTGGCCTCGAAACCATCGCTGCCGTTGGGAGACGGATCGCTGGTGGCGATGAGGGAGTTGAGCGATTTCCCGATCAACGATTCGGATCCGCTTCGGGAAAGCCGGATGAAGGCCGGATTGGTATAGGAAATGATGCCCTCGGCGCTAATGACGGCAAGCCCGTTAGGCACCGATTCCATGACCTGTTGGGCAAAGCGGCGCTGCTTGTCGATCTCGAGTCGCGTGCGATGGCGCTCGTCGATATTAAGGATCGTGCCAACGACTCGGACAGCCTCGCCGTCGTCCTCGACATGCGATCTGACGATACGGCCGCGCAACATGAACCAGAGCCAGCGCCCTTCGGTGTTCATGAGGCGGACTTCGCGTTCGGAA
>JAYWDF010000268.1:0-2157 GCA_043779985.1 Akkermansiaceae bacterium
TCAGCGATCGCAGCCATGAAGCGAAAACTCGGCCATCAGCCACTCCATACTTCGCGCCGATCCAGTCCCGATCCGTCCGCTTCATTCCGGCAAACAAAATCGACATCGCCCCGAAGTCCCAGACTTCGATGGCCACCCAGACGGGCAAGGGAAGGCCATGCTTCGATTTGTAGTGCTTGATGAAGGTTTCCTTCGAGCGGTCCACCAGCCGGTCGTAATGCATGAGCCACTTCTCATGGCCGCCCGGCTCACCATTTCTGCCGCGTTGGGTGAACTTCCCGTCAAACGATTGCGGATGCTCATACGCGAAGGTATCCCGCTCGCCGAGACGATGGGCGATGTCCACCCGGATCGCCACTTCGATGCGCTCCAACGCATCCAGCACCAGAAGCCGCAGTTTCTTGTCAAAAACATAGAGATTGAGCGCATCGGAGAAGCGCGTTCCCGGGATGAAGGAATCTTTCTTTCCCATACCCACTCCCGCTTGGTTCTCCCGAAATGGATACCAGTAGCCGCTCAGCCGATAGTAACCCACACGATCCAGATAGCTGACCGCAGATGCGCGATCCGTCACCCCAAGGCCCCGCTCCTCCAACTGCTGGAGCTGGTCTTCAAAGGAGAGCCATGGACGATCGTAGGGCATGCTTGTTATAGAGACTGCTTGAAAACTAAGGATCCAACAGCCAATGGAAAGCCAGATCGTTCGATCCCCCGGTTCGTTGCCCCCATCCTCAGCGTCAGATTCAGACAAGGTCCCGCCTGTCGTCTTCCTCTCCCATTCAAAATCAAAAATCCAACATTCAAAATCTCCACTCCCTCCCGCTTCCCATCCCGCCCCTGATTGCTAACGCCACCGCTCCACTCGTCATAGCAATTCACCACCTCCCAGCCCAGCTCCTGCTGCATGAGTTGGATCGCCGGTTTCTCGACGAGGTGGTCTTCGGTGTAGTCGCTCATTTTTCCATGGCTTTGGCGATCATGGCGAAATGTCGATCCCGTTCCAATAGCTCCACCCCGTAGCGGCGAGCGCAGGCCGAAACCAACACATCACCGAAGGGCACATTCACACCGGCCCGCAGGCAAGCACGTGCCGTCGCCGCGGCTTCGGTCCAACAGGCTTCGTCGAAGGCGAGCCAGATGCAGGCTTTTTTCGATTCCGCGAGTCTGGCCTCCTCCCGCTTACCCTTGATCCCTTGGAAAAGCTCAAGCCATACCGGCTCGGTCATCGCCGCTCTGCCGGTAAGTAGCAATTCGCCAAGTTCAGCGGCGATCTGCGGGTCTCCGCCGAGGCGGGTCGCCGCGATCCACACCGAGCTGTCCACCAAAACCCGATCTTTCATCACTTGGCTGTCGCGCGGGTTTTGGATTCGCCTTGCCGCGCGGCAATCTCCGCGAGATCACCCGCTTCGATTTCGTCATTGGTCGCGATATTCCAAGTGCCGAAGCTCGCCACCAGATCATGCACCCGCTGCTGGCGGTTATATGCCTCCAAAGCCTTCACCACCGCCTCGCGCTTCGTCGTCGCACCGGTGAAGCGCATGGCATCCGCCAACGTCGAATCAGGAATATCAATTGTCGTCTTCATAGATTCCAATTACACGGGAAACCGGAATCCCGCAAGGCGCAAATTGAACCTATCGTCCAGCAGAAAGTGGCTGTGGCGTCTCGCCGCGGGCCGTTGCCAGAGCGTCTCGCTCCGAGCCTCGCCTTGAGAAAATCCATCGCTCTGGAAAGCCAGTTTTTCATGCGGACGTTTTCATGTTAAATAAGAACTCACTTAAAGTCAATGGATTGGAGAAAACACGAGGTTTCGCCACAAATAAACCAACAGCGCCAAATCGCGGCAGCGCGCAGGCTGACAGGGGGCCGGATTTTCACGAAATCGCCTCTTTCACGCGTTCGTGAAACTTCTGATTCTGTGAAAATCGAGTGCCGTTTCAGTAACATGGCCAGTTTCACCAATCGGTGAAAACGCCGAAAATACTGAAATCCGTCCGCGAGAGCGCTCATCCCTCCACCTCCTCTGAATTCTGATTCAGCCGAGGCGCCGCCTGTCGTCTTCCTCCTCCATTCAAAATCCAAAATCCATCATTCAAAATCCCCCTCTCCTCCACCGCTCCCTCAATCGCCTCCACCGGCAGATCCGGATTCAGCCGA
>JAYWDF010000269.1:0-2151 GCA_043779985.1 Akkermansiaceae bacterium
GCGCGAGGTATCCACGGCGAAGAGGATGTCGATCCCCTTGCGCTTCACCTCGCGCCACTCGTAGCCCTTCTGCGGGCGCGCGACAGCCACGAAAATCAACAACACCGCGAGCAGCCAGAGACCGCGCTTGAGATTTCTCAGCTTGGGTGAAAAGCCCTCAGTCAGACGCAGCCGGAAACGCGGGTGAATCAGCTTGGCCAAGTCCGCTTCGCGGCGGCGGTCAAAGCGGATGAACAAGCCGACGATGCCCCCACACACGAGGACGCCGACCACCATCCAGTAAGGCTGCGCGAAGTGTAGGAAGGAATCATCCATGGTTCGTTAGGATCGAAAGGTTCATGGCAGACGCCGGAAACGGGTTTGACTGAGGACAAGCTCCATCAGAAGCAGGCAAAGTCCAGGCACGAGGAAGTAGAGGTATAGCTCGTCATACTGTTGGTATTTCTTGAGCTTGCGGGTGGTCTTTTCAAGCTGGTTGATGGCCCCATAGATTTTCTCCAATGAATCCGTATCCGTCGCGCGGAATGTCTGGCCACCGGTCGCCGTGGCCACGGAGCGGAGCATTTCCTCGTCGATCTCGACCTTCATCGTTTGCAAACGGGTGCGCCCGAAAGCGTCTTGCACCGGTACTGGCGCTTCCCCACGGATCCCGACTCCGATGGTGTAAACCTTGATCCCCAGCGCTTTCGCTGCCTCCGCAGCGGTGAGCGGGTTGATGGCTCCGGCATTGTTCACGCCGTCGGTCAGAAGAATGATGATCCGCGATTTCGCGTTCGAATCGCGCAAGTGGCTCACCGAGGATGCGATGGCGGACCCGATGGCGGTGCCGTCCTCGACCTGGCCCATCTTCACCCCGGCGAGACGCTTGCCGAGAAACTCGTGATCAAGCGTCAGCGGGCTTACGAGATACGGCCTGCCGGCAAAGGCGACCATGCCCAGTTTATCGTTAGGTCGTTGACCGACAAACTTGGCGACCACGTTTTTCACCACCTCAAGGCGGTTGGTGGGCGTTCCTTCGAGTTGGAAATCCAGCGCCTCCATCGACCCGGAAACGTCGAGCGTGAGCACGATATCAATCCCGCTGGCCTCGATGTCGGTAGAACCTTTTCCATGGCGGGGTCTCGCAAGTGCCACGATCAGCAGTGCAAACGAAAGCAGGCCGATGAATGCGAGAAAACCACCGACCATCGATCGCGGCCGTGCGCCGACATTGAGCGCGTCGTCGGTGGAAGGCATCTTCACTGCGACGGGCCGCCCCCAGCGACCTTTCCAAATCGCCAACAGCGGCAGGAAAAGCAGGAGGAACAGAAATTCCGGGTGGAGAAATTGGAAACTCTCGGTCATGGGCTGACGACGGTAGACGTGGAGTTGATAAAGCCGCGGGCCGCCTCGATGAGCTCGCCTCGCTGGGTGGTGTCGAGCTGCGATCCGGCGAATTTCGCCAAGTCACAGGATTTCAGAAAGGCCCGTAAATGATCGCTCTCGCCGATCAGGGACGAGCTCTCGTCCCTCGCCAGATCTCGCAGAAATTCTTCCGTCGTGCGGCGGGGTGCGGCGAGCCCGAAACGCTCTGCAATGTATTGCCGCACCGTCTGTGCCGCGCGATTTGCGAAGGCCTCCGCCGCCATGGCCTCGCGGCTGGCTTCGAGTTCCGCCAAGGCGGCGAGTGCGACTTGCGGTGGGCTCTTGCGGATCTGCTTGCGAGTGCGCCTCATCCACAAGGCCGCGGCAATGGCGAGGACGAGCACCGCGCCGCCGATGCCTAACCAAAGCGCGACCGGCGGCTTTTTCGGCTGGATGATTTCCACCAATGCCTTCGGCCCACGGATGTCCTCGACAGGCTGCGGCGCTTGGGCGGAGAGATGACCGGACGCGGCCAACAACACCGCGATCAGGAGACAGCGGGACCGGTGGAATGGAAACATGAAACAAAAGTTAGACATCGCGAAAAAATATCAGCCGGAACGTTGGCGGCGACTTTGGAAAAAGCCCATCAGCTCAGGCATCCAGTTTTGGCCGTTGATGAATTGTAACAGGTCCACCCCCAGTGAGCGGATTCGCGTAGCCGTCAACTCACGGCGCTGGCGGGATTGTCGCTCGAAGGCCTCGCGGACTTTGGCACTCCCGGTGTCGATCTCGACGACCAGGCCG
>JAYWDF010000270.1:0-2150 GCA_043779985.1 Akkermansiaceae bacterium
CAAGGGCAATGTCCTAGGTGACGTCAGTGCCTATTTCCGTGCCAAGTTAGACGATCAGGAGCCGCTCTTCGACGGGAGCGTCAATCATGTCACCTTGCAGGAAAAAAGCCGGAACTATTTTCCCGTCTCTTTCACGATCGATCTACCCGCTTTGAAGGGCACCATCACAGGGGTGGCCATCGAGGATTTCGCCGTCGGTGCCGCCAATGGCGACGGAGTGCAAATCGTCACCGGAAACAGTAACAGCATGGTCAATGGCACAGGCTCGCTGGATGGTGGGATCTGTTGCTTTGATGGCAAGATGAACCTCAAGGGCCGGGAAGCGATCATCTCGAAGTGACCGCGCCCTGGTCATGACTCGGGCCTATCAGAGCTGGCTGGCTGGCGGAGTTGGACTCGCCCTCGCCGCGGGAATCTATGCACAATGGTCCCGCCCGCTCGCCACGCCGCCGACAGGCACCAGGAGCGTATCTCGCTCCACGCGCGGATTGCCGGGGGAGCCACCGGCGCCTGTGACCAAGCGTTCCGATCGCCCCCTACCCGCTGCTGGGGCGAACGCCTTGGAACTCCCGCCACCGGTGATATCGCCGCATCCGCCGGGTTCAGCTGCGAATCGGGATTGGCTTGCCGCCCGCATCGCCGAGCTCGATGCTTTGGCATGGTTTGACGATCCCGAGTCACTCCACCGGATCCTCGCGGAATTGCGCAACCCCTTGCCGGAAATCCGCACGGCCGCTCTCGCAGCCACCCGGGCATTTGGCAGCCGCGAGGCGATCCCCTACCTCGAAAGAATCTCCATTGAGACCCCTGAGGCCGCCGAACAAAAGGCTCTCACCGAACTCGTCGAATATCTCAAGATTCCCACCCTGCGCGAGCATCTTGACTCACAAGCAGCCGGTCCGGCGGGAGAGACTGCCGCTCCGCCAGCGGCACCCGCCACCGATGATTCCGGGCCACGGTAAGGCGCTGGCCAGACTCGGATGCCCCGGTTTCCCCTATAACCAGTTGAGCGCTTCCCTGCGCTCTCTGAAAATGAGCCCGAGCGCCCTACCATTCGCCATGAGGCAATACATGCTCACGATTGCCAGAATGAGGAACTTGATGATGAACCAGCCTGCGAGAAAATGCGTGGCCAGACCTTGCAACCCGTAAATCAGCAGTAGGAGCACCAGCGTCGCAAGATAGAGCCAGCCCGCGCGCACGATGGCGGGAAACACGATGTGCGGGCTCAAGGCTCCCATGTAGCCGAGAATGACCACGGCAAGAATCGCCATCGGCGCATACAAGGTCCCGAGCGCCGTGAGGGCGACGGTGATCCATGGCAGCGCTCCCTTTCCTGCGAAAATGAGATACCCCCACAGCGGGCCGAAGGATACCAGCATGACCCCGATGATCTGGAGCATCGGCCAGAAGACGTCCTCCATCAAGTTAGAGAGTTCGGGATACTCCGGCGCTTCCTTCCCGCCCACTGCCGAACTCTCGATAATCTTAAAATACACCGCGCAGAAATAACCAAACAGGAACAACGAAGCGATCCCGCCGACGAGCGGTGCCAGCGAAGCAAGGTCTGCCACGAGTGAGAGGATCGCACCGATCAGCAAAATGTATTTACCGCTTCCTCGGAATGGATAGCTCAGGATGTCGGAAAAAATGTTCATGAATGAGTCCGGCCGCGCCGGAACTCTTGAAATAACAAGGAATGCTGCAAGCTGGCCACTGGAAAAATCCAGGAAGATTCAAACCTCGATGCGAAGCTCCTGGGACCAGCGGACTCGGGTCCGCGCCTTCCGCACCAGAAGGTAGATTCATCGCCCCTGTGGAACTGGCGGCATCAACCTATCAGAACGTTCCATTCGCCAGGGGTGAATTCGCTAGAATTCCCGCAACGCGTGTGAGGTGGGAAAGCCGGGTGCCTTCGGCGAGTTCTCGTTCTCGTCCCATTGGCACCACGACAAGAGTGTCATTGCTCCTTAAATCGGGGCGATGGATTCGAGATGGAGGACGAGAGTTCTCGCTTCGTTGGATTTCTCGGGGTCGAGGGTGAGATAGACGGACCAGTCGTTGAGGTCGTCCGGGTCGATGAGGGTTTGGTGGATCGTGAGGCCGTCTTCAGAGATATGGGTGTGGCGGGCGTTGCGGGCTTCGGGATC
>JAYWDF010000271.1:0-2145 GCA_043779985.1 Akkermansiaceae bacterium
TTCCCAACAACCATACGCTTGCTGGAACGCTCAAATCGGCGGGCTACCGCACCGTCCACATCGGCAAGGCGGGTTTAACGGGTGCCAATGCGAACGCCCCCACCGCCCACCCGCTCGTCCGGGGCTTTGACCGGTTTTTCGGCTACCTCACCCATGACTTCGCCCATGAACACTACCCTCGCAACGGTAACAACACGGTAGGAGCCAAGATCAGCGACGATTACCAATTCATCACGGACGCCTATCAGGATGTCTACACCAGCGATGTTTACACGGCTTTCGCCAAGAAAACGATCATCGACGAAACCGCCACCCATCCGGACCGCCCGTTCTTCATCTACCTGAGCTATGACACTCCGCACTTCGATGCGCAATACCCACCGACGAGGGACTACCCAACGGGAACCGGGGTCTCCGGGGGATTGCAATGGACCGGCTCACCCTCTTACGTCAACACGGCGAGCAATGACCCGGCCAAGGTGGACAACGTCGCCAACCGCCACCCTTCCGTGAATACGGCGTGGTATCCCACCGCCCAGCAGTTTGTCACCATGATCCGCCGGATGGACGATTCGGTGGCGGACATTCTGCAAACGCTGCGAGATCTCGGCATCGACGATGACACCCTCGTGGTTTTCACCTCGGACAACGGCCCCGCCAACAAGCCGGTGTATCCTCCCTCATTTGGAAGTTATGGCCCCTTTGAAGGGATCAAAGGAGATCTCTTGGAGGGCGGCATCCGGGAACCGACCATCGCCTGGTGGCCGGGTAAATTGGTCGGCACCGGTCAGCTGGCCAATATCCGCGAAATCTCGCGGCCTTGCGTCAACTACGATTGGCTGGCCACCTTTGCCGAGATGGCGGGTGTCCCCGTACCTTCGGCCACCGATGGAATTTCAATGCTGCCGACCCTGACCGGCCAGGGTATCCAGAAGGACAAGAGCGCTTTGTATTTTGAAATGTACACCTATGGTACCACGGGATCCTATCCGGAATTCACGAACCACGGTGGAGACCCTTGCTACCAAATGCAGGCCATCCGAATCGGCGATTTCATGGGGCTCCGAACTGCAATCACCAGCGCAAACGATGCCTTCCGCATCTACAACGTGGTGACTGACCCCAAAGAGGCCGTGAACCTGGCCGCCAGCCGCCCCGACCTTCAAGAGCAAATGAAGCTGCAGGCGATAGGCGCCAGACGGCCGGGAGGCAACGTCATCCGCCCGTATGACACCGCCCTGATTCCAGCCGTATCCGGAATTGTGCGGCCAGGCATCCGGTGGAAATCCTTTGAAGGCTATTGGCCGTGGCTGCCCGAGTTCCGAAGCTTGGCACCTGCAGCAAGCGGCGAAACTCCAAGCGTGGTGACGACCGTCCGCTCCCGGGACAAGGATGTGGGGCTTTCATTTGAAGGCTACGTATCGGTCCCAAGTTCCGGAACCTACACCTTCCAGACGACCTCTGACTCCGGATCGACCCTTTGGATCCATGACAGCCGCGTGATCGACAACGATTTCAACTACACCGCGACCAAGGCCTCCGGTGCGGTGTACCTCGCTGCCGGACTCCATCCTTTCCGCCTCCACTATCGTCATCAGGCCGGGACCGCCACTCTGGATCTCAAATACTCCGGGCCTGGCATTTCACTGCAAACAATTCCGTCATCCGCGTATTTCACCGACGGTCAAGCCACGGTCCTGCTCCCCGACGCGTTCACCACGCGCAAGGATACTTCGGCCCTCGTGAATGTCCTGGCGAATGACAGCGCCGAATACAGCCTCACCTTACAATCCGCCGCCCCACCCACCACGGGGACCACTTCGCTGAGCAGCGGCAAGGTATTATACGCCCCCAAGCCCGGATTCATCGGCTTCGATCAATTCACCTATACCGCCTTCGACCAGTTCACCTCGTCGACCTCGCAAGTGACGGCCACGGTACTTTTGGACAACGAGATCTGGCTGCCCCTCGACGAAGGGCAGGGATCCACCGTGCGTGTCAGTGGGACGGCAGCGCAGCCGACCGGCACCTTGTCCGGAACGGTCTCGGGCACGGCCAACTGGACCGCGGGAAGATACGGAACGGGGCTCAACTTCGACGGGGTGGACGACCAGGTGGTTTTCCCGTCCCTGAGTCTCGCGACGG
>JAYWDF010000272.1:0-6364 GCA_043779985.1 Akkermansiaceae bacterium
GCTTGGTCTGGCCGATGCGATGGGCGCGGTCGGTTGCCTGGTTCTCGGCGGCCGGGTTCCACCAGGGGTCGTAGTGGATGACGGTGTCGGCGGCGGTGAGATTAAGGCCGGTGCCGCCGGCTTTGAGGGAAATGAGGAAGATGGGAACTTCGCCGGTTTGGAATCGCTTGACCAAGGTGGCGCGGTCCTGGGTCTGGCCGGTGAGCTTCAGATAGGGAATTTTTTCGTTCACCAAATACTCCTCGATGAGGGCGAGCATGGAGGTGAAGGTGGAGAATAACAAAATCCGCCTACCTTCTTCGAGCAGCGTGGGCAGGAGTTCGGTGGTGAGGTAGTCGAGCTTGGCGGATTCGGTGACTTTTTGCGCGGCCGGGCTTTTGAGCAGCTGCGGGTGGCAGCAGATCTGGCGGAGCTTGAGCAGGGCGTCGAGGACGATGATGTGCGACTGGGCCAGCCCCTTGGCGGCGATGGCGTCGCGCACCCGCTTGTCCATGGCGGCACGGACCGATTCGTAGAGGTCGGTCTGCTTTTTGTTCAGGTCGATGCCGTGAATGATCTCGGTCTTCTCCGGCAGTTCCGTAGCAACCTGGTCCTTGGTGCGGCGGAGGATGAGTGGCGAGATGCGGCGGTTGAGGGTGAGCTGGGCGTCCCGGGAACGGTCCCGCTCGATCGGCCGGCGGAGCTGGGTGTTGAAGGTTTTCTCGTCCGATAGAAAACCCGGCATCAGGAAACGCATCAGACTCCAGAGCTCGCCGAGGTGGTTTTCCATGGGCGTGCCGGAGAGACAGAGGCGGTGGGCGGCCTTGAGCTTGCAGGCGTTCTGAGCGCTGAGGGCTTTGGGATTTTTAATATACTGGGCTTCGTCGAGAACCAGCAGGTGCCAGTCCTGTTGGGAAAGCACCTCGAAGTCGCGGGTGAGAAGCGGGTAGGAGGTGAGGACGATGTCGGCCTTCGCGATGCGCCCGAACATCCCGCTGCGGTCCTGGCCTTGGAGGACGAGCACCTTGAGCTTGGGGGTGAATTTCGCGGCTTCGTCGGCCCAGTTAGGAACGACGGAGGTGGGGGCGACGACGAGCGAGGGCAGGCCGGGATTCTTCGCCCGCTCGGCGGCGAGGTGGGCGAGGGTCTGGACGGTTTTCCCCAGCCCCATGTCGTCGGCGAGGATGCCATGCAGCCCGTGCGCGGCGAGGAACTGGAGCCAGCGGTAGCCTTCCACCTGATAGGGGCGCAGCTCGGCCTGGAGCGACTTGGGAATCTGCGCCGGTGGCAGGGCGGTGATATTTTTCAGGCTGTGACCGAGCTTGGCGAGGGCGCGGGTGGTGTCCGAGGAGTCAATGGCCAGGGTGTCCGCCACGCCCGCGGCGGCAAGCCGGTCCACGCGCAGGGGGCCATCGCCGGCATTGCCATGGAAAAGATGGCGGACTTGATCCACAATCTCGATGAGCCGCTTGGCCGGGAAGCGGATGAGGCCGTCTTCCGGATTCTCACAGGGCAGGGTCAGAAACTCGGGCAAATCCGGATCATCGGCGGCGGGGAGATCCATGCGGATGGCCTCGGCAATGATGGGGATGAGACTAAGGCGCTTGCCGTTGATTTCAAAACTGATGTCGAAGCGAAACCAGTCGATGCCGTGATCGGGATCCGCCTCGATGGCGGGGAAAAACTCGGCGGCATCGTAGGATGTCAGGCCGGCCTTCGGATCGATCTCGATGGTCCAGCCGGAGTCGCGGAGGCTTTGCATTTCCGCGCTGTGCAGGCGATCGATCCAGGCCAGCTGCTCGGAGGGAAACGGGTCATCGAGAACCACCGAGTGGAGCGCGGCGGTATCGAGATGGGACGGCAGAATAAAGTCCGATAGAAAACTGAAGCCGCACTCGATCAACCGGTTGATGATCGCCTGCTCTTGTTTGAAATCACGCCGCCAGAACACGCGCGTGCCTTCGCGGATTTCCGCATGGCTTTCGGGGTGCCCCTTGGCAAGCGGCGTGAGCAGCTTGCTGTCCGAGTAGTGGAACGAAATCTGCCCGACGATGAAGGTATGCATATCCCACTTGCTGCCGATGGCGCGGGAATAGACTCGAAGGTGAGGAAGCGGGGCGCTGGCCGCGCGGGTCTCGGTCTTCACTTCGACCGGGATCGGCAGCACCGCCGTGGAGATGGCGGCGAATCGCTCGGAAATCACCGCGAGATCGCTCGCAGAGACGGCGGGACCACTTTGCCAGGCGCTGAGCACGGCATCGGGCAGGGCGCTGTGCAGTAGCCCCAAGGTGGCGGTGGCCGGGTCCAGGTAGCGGGGCGGCTGGGTGGGAATGATGATGAAGTCCGGGTTCTCGCACTGCAGCACCGGCTGGGCGCTGCCGCTGGGCATGACCTTCCAAATGGCATCGACGGACTGCGGCGGACCGAGACTCACCGGTTGGTAGGCGTCCGAGTTTTTCCCCTGATAGGATTCCTGGCCGTAGAAAAGATGCCCGGTCGAAGCGGCCGCCTCGAGCAGCTCCTCCCAACCGCCGCCGGTGAATGGCATATCTCCCCTTAGGTAGAGCTTACGGTAACGCTGGTGATACATGGCGGCGACGACCATATCGCCGCGTGCGAGGTATTTCGGCGGGTTCGAGAGATCGGCGAGGGCGCGGGATTCCGACATCCGGACCGTGCCATCCTTTTGCGAGGTGCCGACGCGCAGGACGAAGTTCATGCTCGCGCTCGTGCGGTAAATCGGCTGCTCGATGCAGTAGGCGAGAAAGCGGTTCTCCTGCTTGGCCACCGGGACGACGGCCACCGGCTGGGCCCGGGCGGCGGTTTCAATTTCCTTCAACCACTCGCCGAGCGCCGGATTGAAGCGCTGCGGGTTTGCCTCGTCCAATCTCCCGAGCTTCATCGAGACGAAGGAAAGCAGCGCCGCGGCGTGTTTGCAAAGGTAGGCGACCGGACACGAGCAATCCGGATCCGCTGTCCAGCTCCCCTTGACCACCCGAAACAGAATATCGGTCTGATAGGGCTTGGGTGCCGTGCCGTGGATCCGGGCAAACAGGATCACCTGCGCTTCATCGGAGACCGACTTGCAGCCGATGTCCCGAATGAACCGACTGGAACTGTAAGTGGCGCTGCGGATCAACGTTTGACGGTCGAAGGCGCTCTTCCAATTCCCCGTGGCAATCCATTCGCGAAGTCCCGGCAGACTGGATAGGAGGGAAAGATCGTGTGACATGATAGACCGGGGAATGGCGGAGAACTCCCGAAAAAAGAACACCCCTCGGACACCACCCATGAAGCGGATGTGCCGAATGCCGTGACCCATGATGGAACGCGATGCTCGCCACGGTCAATTGCTGAATCGCCCCGGTGTCGAGTCGGGAAACTGGTGGGGCGGCTTATCTGGATTCGACCGAAAAACGAAAAAGGCGGCGGGGATGAGCCGCCGCCTTTCGTAAAGCGTGGTGGGCCGCCGTCGCCTCGAGCCGCGCAAGACGCGAAGCGGTGGCCGCCCATAAATGGAGCATCTCTGCAACACCCTAATAAACGCGCCCGGCCCCGGGATTGTTTCAAAATTCGATCACTATTTTCATCCCCCCCCGCCAAACGGGCCGCCACTGCCCCAAGCCACTGCTGACTTGGGGCGGTGGCCGCCCTTCGCGCGAACGAACACCGCCAACCTAACGAAGCGCACCCCTTGGACAAAGATTTCCCCGGTGACAGTACTTTCACCTACGGAGGCGCGGCAAGGGCAAGAGCTGAGGATGCTGCCGCGGGATTTACAAAGCTGGCTCTAAAACCGCCCGTCGTCGGCCCGCGGTTTCGCGTAAACCGGCGCAAAGCTGACGATGCAGCCGATAGCCATCCCAAAGAGCAGCAGTCGGGTGGCCGGAAACTCCTTGCCGACCGCGAACATCCCCATCATCCCGATCCCCTCCGAGAGCGCCAGCCCCACAATCATCGCGGGCAGCATCTTGGGAAGCGTCCTGAGCTTGGGCATCACGGTGAAGCGAATGGCCAGTGCCACCAGCGCCAAGCACCCGGCCGCCGCCAGCACCCACACCGGAGGATTCCCCTGGTCCGCGCCCTTTGGAATCCCGCCACCGACGAAGAACTGAATGATCACCAAGCCTTGGAGGATGGCGAACCAAAGGATCCAGAAAACCAGAATCGTCGGCGGCTTGGAGGCGTCTTGGTCTGTCGTCACCCGCGGAAACTGACGGCTGCCGATCGGCCGCTCAAGCCCTAAGATAAGCGCAGACGGCACAGGGCGATGCGAACTGCTGCTGCAAAGTGAAATCCAGGGGGCTCAATTCTCCACAAAGCGCCTTTGACGTCGGCCCCATGAAGAAGCACATTCCGCCCGCCATGGCATTCGCCGATGTTTTTCCTGATCTTTTAGCGCGCCCCACTCCCTTGATGAGGCGCTTTGCGCAGCTTATTTCCGAGGAAGCGGGCGGTCCGCTCGAAGCGCTGGCGCGACAGAGCCAGCAGGTGACGCGCCGCCATTTCGGCAAGACGATGCGCCTGTTCGCCCCGCTTTATGTTTCTAACGAGTGTGTGAACAATTGTAGCTACTGCGGATTTTCCCGCGATGCGGGGATCTACCGCACCACGCTGACGGTGGACCAAGTGGTCACCGAGGCGCGGCACCTCCACGCGCTCGGGTTCCGCAATGTCCTGCTCGTCGCCGGGGAGCACCCGAAGTTCGTGTCCGATGGATATTTGCAAAATTGCCTCGATGCGCTCAAGCCCTTCATCCCCACCCTCGCCCTCGAGGTTGGCCCCATGGAGGATGATCAATATTCGGAAATCGTCGGTCACGGCGCGGAAGGGCTGGTCGTCTACCAGGAAACCTACCACCGCGCCACTTACACGCAGCTCCACACCGCAGGGCCGAAGAAGAACTTCGACTGGCGCCTGAATTGCCCGGAGCGCGCGTATGCCGGCGGCTTCCGGCGCATCGGGATCGGCGCCCTGTTCGGCCTGGCGAACTGGAAATTCGAGGCGCTCGCCCTCTGCGCGCATTTGGAGTATCTCTATCGGAATTGTTGGAAAGCGCAGTTCACCGTCGCCTTCCCACGGATGCGACCCTATGCGGGAAACTACGAATACCAGCCGGACCCGGATCTCTATCTGCCGGACAAAGCCTTCGTCCGCATGATCGCGGTCTTCCGCTTGCTTTTCCCGCAGGTCGGCATCGTCGTCTCCACCCGCGAGCCCGCGCCGCTGCGCGATGCGATCGCCACGCTCGGGGTGACCCACATGTCCGCCGGGGCCAAGACCGAGCCCGGCGGCTACACCGGCGCTGGCAGCGACGATCTCCACCTCACCGTCAAAGGCCGCCGCGTAGAGCTCCAGGAAAAGTCCGGCTGCGAGAAGGCGACCGAGCAATTTCAAATCCACGACACCCGCAGCCCGGCCGAGGTCGCCGCGATGCTCCGCGGACAGAATCTCGACCCGGTGTGGAAAGACTGGGACGAGTCGCTGCTGGCGCTGGCCTAAGGCCTATTTCACCCCCATGTCCTTGCGGATCGCCTGGACCATCTTGATGTGGCGGAGGTCGTTGACCGCGCTGGATTCGCTATCCTGATTGAGGCCATAGGGCCAGAAATGCTGGCGGTCGGCATGGAGCACAGCGTCCTTGCCATCGAATTCCCGGAGCTGCTCCAGCGCGTGTTTTCCCGTCCAGAGCCCGTCCTTGATGTTTTTTCCCCAGTTCTCGTGGGTGCCGATGCCGAGCGTGTGGGCGATTTCATGGATCGCGACGCGGCGGTTGATCGAGCCGCCCCAGTTGATCCAGCCGCTGATATTAGCGTCCGCCGTCGGGGTGCCGGGACTGTTGTTCGCGGTGAGCTCCTTTTTAAAATTGGCGTTTTTATTGAGAAACCCGGTGCCCGCATCCATCGCTGCGACGATCCGCTTCCTGCGGTCCTCCGGCCAGCCTTCCGAACCACCGGAAAGCTTGTAAATGAGCGAGCCTTTCGGCTTTTTCAGCGCTTCAGCCTCCTCCGCGGCGGCGAGATCCGCGGCGGCCTGCTCGGCCACCCTTTCGGAGACGAACTTGCGGTCGCCGCTGCTGAGCTGCGCCAAGGGAATGAGCGCCGTTTGTCCATGGTCGCGGCTGACCGTGACCATCATCGCATCCGCCTTGATGTATTCGCCGATCAATTCACGCCCATCCGCCGACGTCCAAATCCTCGGTAGGCCACTCGCTACTTGCGCCGCGAGCATCAGCCACCCGAGCGCGAGCCCACCAACGGATGGCGGGATGGTCGTGAGGGGAAAGGGTTTCATCTGACTACGGTTCGAGGGACAAAAGGCCCCGCCCGCCCGTTGCGCGCAACACAATTTCCCGCAGTCCCCCTTTTGTGGGATGGGCGGACTT
>JAYWDF010000273.1:0-2125 GCA_043779985.1 Akkermansiaceae bacterium
CGGTCAGAAATGAGTCACTGCCGCGATGCGGTGGCCCGTGCCGCCGGAGTCCAGCCGCGCACCATGCGTCCTCCTTACGGCGGACTTCTCCAGCGCCAGCGCGAAATGGTCCACGCGGAGTTCGGCTACCCTATTATTCTTTGGTCCGTCGATCCGCTCGACTGGAAACGCCCCGGCGCCAGCGTCGTCAGCTTCCGCATTCTCGCAGGAGCCTCTGCCGGTGGCATCGTCCTATCCCACGACCTCCATTCGCAAACAGTGGATGCCATGCCCGCCACTCTCGACGGCCTGCTGCGCCGCGGGTTCAAGTTCGTCACTGTCTCCCAGTTACTGGCGATGAAGACCGACGTGCCGGCCGCCCAAGCAGCGGTGGCTCCCACCACTTACTGAGCTCACCCCTCATCCCGTGAGCTACACCATGTTCGGCGAGCGCTACTTCGCGACGCGTGAACGGCTTGAAGAGGTGATGCGCGGCATCGCTGGGCTGGCGGTCGAAACCGCGACCGACCTCGGCGACAAGCTGCCACTCGCGGAAGTGGAAAAAGGGCTCGGAGCCCCCTTTCTCTTCGTCGTCTCCGGCGAGGTCAACGCAGGCAAATCCTCGCTCATCAACGGCCTCTTCGGCCGCGACCTGTGCCGCGTGAACATCCTACCGGAGACCGACCGCGTCCTCTGGTATCAATACGGCAACCCCGCGCGAGACGTGGAAGTCACGCCAATGTTAGAGGAGCGCCACCGGCCCATCGAGTTCCTCCGCGACTTCAACCTCATCGACACCCCCGGCACCAACTCGATCGTGCAGGGGCACCAGGAAATCACCGCCCGCTTCCTCCCCTCCGCCGACCTCATCCTCTTTGTCTTCCCCGTCACCAATCCCTGGGGCGCGGCGACTTGGAATTTCATTTCCGAGCTCTCTCCGGAGACACTCAACCGGGTGGTCTTCATCATCCAACAAGCCGACCAGCGCGAAGCCATCGACATCAGCGTGATCCTCGGTCACATGGCGGACCTCTCGCTCAAGCGCATCGGCCACGTTCCACCCATTTTCGCCGTTTCTGGAAAAATCGCCTACGAGGCGAAACGGGCCACCCCCTTCGCCGCGGATCGCCTGAAAGCCAGCGGCTATCCCGAACTGGAAAGCTTCATTTCCAAGCGGGTCTGCGACTCGCCCGAGCGCAAGCGCGCCCTCGAGACTTGGCGCAGCCAAGCCGCCTCCGCCCTCCGCGCGGTCGAAGATCAAATTGAAAATCAGACCCGCGCCCTCAACACCCATGGCCGCTTCCTCGACACCATCGAGCGGGAAATCGACGGCATCCGCGAGCGCTTCGTCGCCCGCCTAACACCACACCTCGCCGGAGTGGCCGAAGTCTTTGAAACCGAAGCCATCTGGGGCTCCAAGCTCCTCCGTCGCCGGCTCGGCGTGATCCCCTCGTTTTTCCGCCTGTTCGTCGGCGATCGCACCGGACCCGCCATGGAATCCATTTTCATCGAGCGCCTGCAATCCGCCGTCGAAGCGGTCGCCGAAACAGACGGCATCGAAGTCGTCGAGTTCTGCCGCACCCACTGGAACGAACTCGGCGGGCGGGTGAAAGCCGAGATGGGCGTGGAACTCGGCAGCTCCGAAAAGCTCGATGAGACCTTGGCCGCCGCGAAAATGCGCTTCATCCATCGGCTAGGCCGGGCCGCGCGCCAGGGCATCGGCAATCTCAAGGTGCGCAACCAACTCGACAAGGACCTCCGCCGGCGGAACCTCGCACTCAAGTCCTTCGTCTTCATGACTCTGCTGCTCACCACCGGCGGTGCCGTCTGCGGCGCGCTCGGCATCCACTGGCTCCCAGCCATCCTCTGTGCGCTTGCCGCGCTTTTCCTCATCGGCGGGATCCTAACCGCCACCGTCACCCGCGCCTCCATCACGGCGGATTTCCAAAGACGCCTGCTCGACACCTGCGGCAGCTTTGCAAGCACCCTGCGCGCGGACTACGAGGAAGCCCTCCGCATTGTCTTCCAGGACTACGCCACCTCCCTCACTGCGGTGCGAACCCATCTCGCCCATGAAAAGCTCGCCATCGAGCCCCGTCTCCGCCGCTGGCAGGAGCTCTTCCTGACGCTCAAAGCCATCGAGCAG
>JAYWDF010000274.1:0-2118 GCA_043779985.1 Akkermansiaceae bacterium
CCTAACAGCTATACCGGCGAGGACAGTGTCGAGTTCACCGGTCACGGCGGCATCCTTGTCACCCGCGAGGTGTTAGCCCGGTTTCTCGCCTGCGGCGCTCTAGCAGCCGGGCCGGGTGAATTCACCCAGCGCGCCTTTCTCAACGGCAAGCTCGACCTCACCCAGGCCGAGGGAGTGATGGATCTGATCTCCGCGCAGACGCGGCTCTCGTTACGCGCCGCCCGCAGCCAGCTCGAAGGCACCCTCGGGCGCCGCACGACCGAGGCGCGCGACCAATTGCTTGATACTCTCGCGCATCTTGAGGCGTGGATTGATTTTCCCGAAGAAGACATCGATCCGCAGACCGGCATCCTGCTGCGCGGCCGGATCCGCTCGGTCCTCGCTGTGGTCGACTCCCTGCTTGCCACCGCCGACCAGGGACGGGTGCTGCGGGAAGGCGTGCGGACCGTGATTTTCGGCGAGCCGAACGTGGGAAAATCCAGCCTGCTGAATCAATTGTTAGGATTCGAACGGGCCATCGTCAGCGACATCGCGGGAACCACCCGCGACACCATCGAAGAAGTGGTGAACCTGCACGGCATCCCGCTGCGCCTGGTGGACACCGCCGGCGTGCGGGAGGCGGCCGACCGGATCGAAGCGGAAGGCATCCAGCGCACGGTGCGGCAGATCGAGGCGGCAGACCTGCTGTTGGAAATCGCGGACGCGAGCAAGCCGCGCCCCGGTACCAACGTCCTCCCCGCAACCTCGGCGAAGCGTCTCCAGGTGCTCAACAAGACCGATCTGGGAGAGCATCCGTCATGGACAGGTGTCGAAGCTGTACGCCTTTCCTGCACCCGCGGGGAAGGGTTCGACTCGCTCTCCGACGCGATCCGCGACTCGCTCCATTTCAGCGAGGCCGACTGGGGTGAGCACGCAGTCGCCATCAACGCCCGCCATCAGGCCAGCCTCCAGCTCGCCCGCACCGCGCTGCTCGCCGCGCTGGAACTGCTCGAAGACCTTGCGAGCGATCCGGAGCTCGCGGCGATTGATCTCCGCGAGGCCTTGGACGCGCTTGGGGAAATCCCGGGTAAAGTCGATACGGAGGACCTGCTGGGGGTAATTTTCAGCAGCTTTTGCATCGGAAAATGAGCCACTCACTCGGCCCGGCCGAGAATGCGCGCTTGGTCGAAATCGTAAGCGGTCAACTCCAGCACGACTCTCTCAGCTACTGGAAAGACGGTCCCAGCCTCGGTGAGCGCCTTGGAAAGGTGGGCCAGAATGAGTTTCCCATTTGGCAAAGCCACGCGGTAAAGAATCGGATTGAGATTTTCCAAAATTTCTCCAACGGCGTGAATGGTGGCGTCTGGCATGGCGGGCGCGAGTTTCACCCGGTGATGCGCCAGCGGACAAGCACCACTCCTGCGAAAATTTCCGCCAGATTTCCCCGGGACCATGACGACCTTGCTTGACGGGAAGCTCAGGAGGCTCAACATATTGACCAAGCGCCTGTCGCAATGAGACGGGTCCGATTTCCAAACGTTCCTCCCACACTACCATGAACCTTCGCTTCACTTCTGGATTTGCCGCGCTTGGCTGCGTGTTGTTGGCATCTTGTTATCCCTACAACGAGAACATGAACCGGCAGCATCCGCAGAATCAGGGGCAAAAGCCCGCTACCGCTGCCGACCAACAGAAAATCAAAGAGCAACGCGACAAGCTGAAGGAAAAGCAGGATTCCAAGCCCAAGGACGAGGTCAAGAACGAGACGCCGGGCACCACCGAGACCACCGGTCAGACAGGTGAGACTCCCAAGCCGCCGACCGAAGAAAAGCGCGCCGACTACAAGTTTGCCAACAAGGTCCCCGGCAAGGATGGCTTTGTATTCAGCCCTTATAACAACAAAGTGGTCGATGTGCGCGACATTCCCAGCGGCACGCTCGTCCAAGACCCGACTTACACCGGTGCCGGCAAGGGCTACTTCCGCGTGCCCTGAATTCTCTCCATTCCCGGTAACCTATCCCCGAAGAACCGACCGGGTCCGACGCACTGGACCCGGTCTTTTGTTTTGAATGAACACGGATTTCCAGCACATCACCATCCTTGGCAGCGGCTTGCTCGGCGGATCAATCGCCCTTGCGC
>JAYWDF010000275.1:0-2115 GCA_043779985.1 Akkermansiaceae bacterium
TAAAAATGAAATCGATCGCCCTCAGAGCCACACTAGCTCTCGTTAAATCAAGCGGTTCATCCGGACTCGCAACAGAGCCGCTAACATCACCCACGCGTCGCGGAGAGGCTTCACCTTGCCGCCTGGCTTTTCAATCCAGTTCACCGGGACCTCCGACCACGTCGCACCGTCCTGCTTGAGGGCAAATAGCAGCTCTGAATCAAAGGCCAGCCCATCTTCACCCAGCGCGGGAGCAATGCGCCGATAGTCCGAGCCCCGCAGGACCTTCACTCCGCATTGAGGATCCTCGCACTCCAGTTCCAGCAACAGACGCACCGCCACCAGAAAGCCGCGGTGAAACAGTCCGCGCCACGCGCTTTCCACCACCCGGGTGGTCGCCGTGCGCTTGCGAATTCCGAGCACCGAGCGGTCCGAAGCGACCGCCTCCGCGATGAGGCGAAGCAGGTCCTCTGGGGTGACGCTGCCATCCGCATCCACAAAGGCGAGCCACTCGGCCTCGGGCCGCAGCGCCCATGCCGCCCTAACCACCGAGCCCTTGCCATGGTGGCTGGCGGCGAGATGGAGCTGCACTCCCGGAAAAATCGCGGCAAAGCCGGCCCTCAGCGCACGCAGCGGCGCGTGCTCAGCGGTGCCAGAGCCGTCATCGGCGATGACCCAGTGAATCGGCAATGGCGATGCAGTAAGCGCCCGCGCCAAATCCAATCCAAAGCCCGTCAACCGCGATGAATCATTCCAGACCGGAGTGACGAGCAGAATTTCATAGGGAGGCCGCGGCATGGATTTGAAGGAACTAAATTAACATTGCCGGACCATCGTTTCTTTCATCGCATCACTAGGTGTGATGAAACCGGTGGTCATAATCAGTTGCTGGATCGCCTTGGGCAGCGCAGGAGCTTTCCTCCGCTTCGACCAACTTGCCAAGCGCCCTTTTCACGCCGACGAAGCAACCGGGGCGAAAATCACGGCGTTGCGCATAGAATCCGGAGACTACCACTTCGATCCCGTCCACTACCACGGCCCGATCCTCAGCGGTCTCGCCATCCCGCTGTGCAAGCTGCGGGGAGAGCCCACATGGCGGGAAATGACCAAACTCACTCCACGCCTCCTCACCGCCACCGCCGGCGCCTTGTTGATTCTCATCCCGCTGCTGTGGCGCAGACGATTCGGCGACGGACCCATGCTGCTGGCGGCAGCCCTTCTCGCGACCTCGCCGCTGCTCGTCTACTACAGCCGGATGTACATCCACGAGTCACTGCTGGTGCTCTTCGCCATGCTCGCATTCATTTCTATCACGCGCGCTGCCCGTTGGGGAATCCCGGGGCTATTGATCGGGCTTATGTTCGCCACCAAGGAAAGCTTCGCCATCAGCATCATCGCGTGGGCAGCCGCGGCATTGGCCATCGTCTTGGAAAACCGCAAGCACTTGGACAGGGATTGGTGGCTCACTTCCTGGCGCGAATACCGCCTCCCGGCGGGAATCTCAGTGCTCACCGCTGTCCTCACCTCCGGTTTTTTCTACACCGACGCATTCCGCCACCCCATGGGCGCCATCGATGCGGTCCGCACTTTCTTCGTCTATCAAACGGTCGGCGGCCACGACAAGCCCGCCGACTACTATATCAACCTGCTCATGGTTCCCTCGAAATCCGGCGGCGTCTGGTGGTTCGGCACCCCGGTGGCGCTCCTCGCGCTGCTAGGTTTCGCCTCGACCTTCCGGCGTGATGCCGAGGGCCGCGCAACCATTCGCTTCCTTGCTTATGCTGCGGCCGGGCATTTCCTCATTTACAGTATCATCCGCTACAAGACTCCGTGGCTGATGTGCCTGCCCTGGGCGCATGTCTGCCTGCTCGCCGGGTTTGCGGTCGCTGGATTTTCCCGCTATCCCCACTGGCTGAAAACCACCCTGCTCGCCATGGTGGGCACTTGCCTCATCACTCAGTTCAACCAAGCCCGGGCCACCAGCGGGCGCTTCGCTTCGGATGAGCGCAATCCCTTCGCCTACGTACCGACCCGTGCCGACCTCGAGACACTCGAACCGTGGCTCCAGCAACTCAAGAGCATCGCCGCGGAAGGATCGTTAGAACCGGTCGCCGTCATCGGCACCGACTACTGGCC
>JAYWDF010000276.1:0-6332 GCA_043779985.1 Akkermansiaceae bacterium
CGGTTGCAGAATACTGAATTCCATAAAATTTACGGCTTACAGTGTTGCTTCCAATTGCCCCGAGCCGCTAGGTTCCCACCTCGGACAATACTTTGGTGGTCCGGCACAATTGACGTTATCGAAGACGATTTGACCGTGGATATTTCATAACCTCGTCGCTATGGGGTGAAACCCTACCCCATGCCGGCTTGCGATTATGTGAGGATTCAACAAGCAGGCGAACGGCGAGAAGCGGCTCCCTGCCGGGGTTTCATCAACGATAAAAACCGTTTGCTATCGACTGACGCGGAGCTATTTTCGCGCACACGTGGAAACCACCGCAACCAAGGATTCAAACCCGCAGGATCCTGTCGAAGACCGGCAGACTCTCAAGACAACCCGTCGTCAGTTTTGGTTAATTACCAAGGCCTTCTTTGCCTCGGAACGTAGGCATCGGGCCCGCGGGTTTCTGATTGCCCTGCTGACACTCGCCTTGGCCGTGGGTGCGGTGCAAGTGCTCATGAGCTATGCGGGTAGGGACTTTATGACGGCCATCGACAAGAAGGATACCGCGGCGTATTGGCGGGCCTTCGCGTGGTATTTAGGCAGCTTCGCCTTGGCGATTCCCATCGGCGTCTACTATCGATGGGTCGAAGAACGGCTCGCGCTGTTGTGGCGGGAGTGGATGGCCCAGCACCTGGTCAAGCGCTACTTCAATAACCGGGCCTATTTCCGCCTCCGCGGTTCACAAAGCGTGGATAACCCAGACCAGCGGATCAGCGATGACGTGAAGAGCTTCACGGCAAGTTCGCTGTCATTCATGCTGATCGCTCTAAACTCGCTGGTGACCTTGGTGGCATTCATCGGCGTGCTCTGGGTGATCAGCAACTTGCTGGTGGTGATCCTCGTGGTCTATGCGGTCGCCGGAACCGCGATCAGCATTGCGATCGGACGCAAGTTGGTGCGTTTGCACTATCACCAGTATGAAAAAGAGGCGAATTTCCGCTACAGCTTGGTTAGGGTGCGGGATAACGCGGAATCCATCGCATTCTATCGTGGGGAAAAGCGCGAACATCTGGACTTGTTCAACCGCCTGTCCGCGGCAGTATCTAACATGCGATTGATTATCATCCGGAATCGGAATCTCGGATTTTTCACCAATAGTTACAACTACCTCGCTTTGGTCCTGCCCGTGCTGGTGGTCGCGCCGATGTATATGCAGAACAAGGTGGAGTTTGGCGTCGTGACGCAAGCGGCGGGCGCCTTTGCCCAGGTCTTAACGGCATTTTCACTCATTATCACCCAGTTTGGTGGATTAAGTTCCTATTTGGCGAGCGTCCAGCGTTTGGGAAGCCTATGGGATCAGCTCGATGAGCACGACGCAGAGGAAGAGCGGATTTCGTTAGAATCCAGCGAACCGCCCAATGAAGGAGCCCGGACCGTGAAACTCGACAAGCTTACCATCTGCACTCCCGGGAAAGGCAAGGAGTTGGTCCGTGAATTGTCATTCGAGCTTCAAGCCAATCAAAGCCTGCTGATCATGGGCGCTAGCGGGACGGGCAAAAGCTCGGTTCTACGCACCATCGCAGGCCTCTGGCCGGGCGGAGGAGGCACGCTTGAGCGCCCCGCCTTCGACCATCTGATGTTTCTACCCCAACGGCCCTACATGGTGGAAGGCAGTCTTCGGGACCAGCTGCTCTATCCCTATCCGGACCGGGGAGTTGCCGACGAGCAAGTTCGCAGAGTCGTCGCGGATGTCAATTTATCCGATGTCTTCACCCGGGTCGACGACGACTTGGACCGCGTTGTGGACTGGAACAACATCCTGTCTCTTGGTGAGCAACAACGAATCGCATTTGCCCGACTCTTTTTGCGGATGCCTCAATTTGCTTTCTTGGACGAAGCAACCAGCGCACTTGATGAGAAGAACCAGGAAGAATTGTATCACCTGATCAAGGCCTCCGGCATCAGCTTTATCAGCGTGGGGCACCGCACCACGCTGATTGAATATCACGACCGCCTGCTGGTGTTGGACCGCTCCGGGTCGTGGGAGATCAAATCTGCAGATAGCGCGACCCTTGAGCCCCCCCCGGAGGCAAGCGCGTCCGAGCCGGAAAGTGTTCCTGCTTCATGAGCGGGTTGCGATATTGTGGCTTGCTGGAACGGTCTCCAGCAGCGTTGGCGGGGAGGATCGCGCTTGTGGCGCTTGGCGACAGACCGGCGTATCAAGTGCCAGATTTCACCATTTTGCATGCATCGATTGCCGCCAGGCGGGAAACGGTTTGCACCCCTGCCCCATCGTGTTTAGAAAAAAGCGCACGCCATGTCCGACAAACCATTCTTTTACCAAGAGCCCTTTCCCCTCGGCCCAGACTCAACCGAATACGAGCTGATCTCCTCGGACCATATCACGATTTCAGAGTTCGAGGGCCACCCGATGCTGAAGATCGCCCCCGAGGCGCTTACCTTGCTTGCCGCAGAGGCGATCAAGGGCATCAATTTCACGCTGCGCGCCTCTCACCTCGCACAAGTCGCGGCCATTCTCGACGATCCTGAAGCATCCGAGAATGACCGGATGGTCGCCCTGATGTTGCTTAAGAATGCCGAAATCGCCTCCCACGGCATTCTTCCTTTCTGCCAGGACACGGGCACGGCGACGATTATCGGCAAGAAAGGCCAGCAAGTTTGGACCGGGAGTGATGATGCCGAAGCTCTCTCAAAAGGAATCTATCAAACCTACACCCGGGAAAACCTGCGCTATTCGCAGACGGCACCGCTCACCATGTATGACGAGGTCAACACCAAGACCAACCTGCCCGCGCAGATCGACCTCTACGCGACGGAGGGCGACGCATACAAGTTCCTCTTCGTCAGCAAGGGCGGCGGCTCGGCGAACAAGACGTTTCTCTATCAGGAGACCAAGGCTCTGCTCAATCCCAAGCGCCTCAAAGAGTTCTGTCGCGAGAAAATGGCATCGCTCGGCACCGCAGCCTGCCCCCCCTATCATCTCGCCTTTGTCATCGGCGGCACCTCGGCGGAGACTTGCCTCAAGACGGTGAAGATGGCCTCCACCCGCTATTACGACGACCTTCCGACGAGCGGCAATGAGCACGGCCAAGCCTTCCGCGACGTCGAGCTTGAGAAGGAGTTGCTCGCCGTTGCTCGCGAAATCGGCATCGGTGCCCAGTTCGGCGGGAAATATTTCGCGCTGGACGTGCGGGTCATCCGGCTGCCCCGGCATGGCGCTTCGTGCCCGGTCGGCATCGGCGTTTCCTGCTCAGCGGATCGCCAGGCCAAAGCAAAGATCACCAAAGACGGTATATTCCTCGAAAAGCTGGAGAAGAATCCCGGCCGTTTCATTCCGGAAAAATACCGGGATTGGAAATTCAAAGGCGTCCCGATCAACCTGGATCTCGGCATGGAGGAAACCCTGAAGACGCTCTCCAAGTATCCGGTCACCACCGCGCTTGCCCTCAGTGGCACCATCATCGTCGCGCGCGACATCGCCCATGCGAAGCTTAAGGAAATCCTCGACGACACTGGCGAACTTCCCGAATATTTTAGGAAATTTCCGGTCTATTATGCAGGTCCCGCGAAAACCCCCGCCGGCCTGCCCTCGGGCTCGTTCGGTCCCACCACCGCCGGCCGCATGGATGGGTATGTCGATCTTTTCCAATCCAACGGCGGCTCCATGGTCATGCTCGCCAAGGGGAATCGCTCAAAGCAAGTGACCGACGCCTGCCAATCCCACGGTGGTTTCTACCTCGGTTCGGCCGGCGGACCGGCTGCATTGCTGGCCCAGGACCACATCCGGTCTCAGGAGGTCATCGCCTTCCCGGAGCTCGGCATGGAGGCGGTCTGGAAAATCACGGTAGAAAATTTCCCGGCATTCATCCTCGTCGACAACAAGGGCAACGACTTCTTCACCTCGATAAATTCCTGTCCGGTGTGCCATTAAATCCAGACATTTGAGATCATCCACGGCGCTCAACTGACAGAACCACGCCAGTTCCTCGGTAAATGCATTGCAACCGCCGCGAAGAAGGCTACGTTTCCGCCGCCAACCACACTACCACCATGGGACCAATAGGAATGCCAGAAATGGTCATGATTTTCATCGTGATCTTACTACTCTTCGGAGCCAAGAAACTGCCTGAACTCGCTCGCGGGATCGGGAAAAGCATGGGTGAGTTCAAGAAAGCGAAGGAAGAATTCGAGCACGAAATCACTCGCTCCGAGGCTGAGACCCGGGTGAAAGAAGTCCCCGGCAAAGAACCTCGCGAATCCTAATCGAGATGCGACTCTGGGCTCTTCTCAACGCCGCTAAGAATCGTGCCCCAAGGATTCTTGGGGCTGTTTTTTGTGTCTCCACGCTGCTTGCAATTTCCGCCTGCGGCAAGAAGCAGAGCACACCGGAGTGGGATACGCCCGGAACGGCAACTCCTGCGGGTCCATCCGCCACAAGCCAGGCACCAGCATCTCCGGCGGTGGTTACACCCGCAGCTCGGGAGGTGCCTCGGGTTCCTATCAAAGAGACTCCGCCGGCCGTTACCGAATCGGCGCCGACTCCCGAGGGGGCTGCCGATGCCGTTGCGACTGCGCCCGCAGAGGGGCTTCGCTTCATGACCTACAACGTCGAAAACTGGTTGACGATGGACCGCTACGTCGAGGGGAAGAACCTCAAGGGCGCTCCTAAGCCGGAGAACGAAAAGCAAGCAGTCATCAAGATCCTCACCCGT
This sequence comes from Akkermansiaceae bacterium, assembly GCA_043779985.1. GTDB lineage: Bacteria > Verrucomicrobiota > Verrucomicrobiia > Verrucomicrobiales > Akkermansiaceae > Luteolibacter. The sequence continues at coordinate 4,719 of JAYWDF010000276.1, forward strand.
CAAATCCCTGACGTCATTGGAATTTGTGAAATCGGCGCAGCCACCGATCTTGCGGAAATCCAGGAAAAGCTCAAGGCCGCCGGTCTCGACCTTCCTCATTCCCACTACACCGGCGGGGTCGATCCCACCCGCCACCTGGGATTACTCTCACGCTTCCCAATCACATCGACCGCCAAGCCGGCCGAGACCGAGTATCAACTCGAGGGCCAAACCTTCGCCATCAATCGCGGCATTCTCGATGCCTCGATTCAAGCGCGTGGGAAGAGCTACCGCTTCGTCGGCATCCATTTGAAGTCCAAGCGGGATAGTGAGCAAGGCGACCAGGAAGCCATCCGCCTCAACGAAGCCCGACTCTTGCGCCGCCACGTAAACTCCATTCTCGGTAGTGACCCCGATGCCCGCCTGATCGTCTATGGCGACTTCAACGACACGCGTGCGACCCCGGCCATCAAGGCCATTACCGGAAATTATAACGATCCCACCTACCTAACTGCCATTCCCGCAAAGGATTCGCACGACGACGCGTGGACCCATCATTGGGCATTGCACGACATCTACTCACGCATCGACTTCATCATGGTGAGCCGCGGGATCCGCAGCGATGTCGATTTCCACGAGGCAAAAATCATCGACGATGCCGACTGGGAAAAAGCCTCCGATCACCGTGCGGTGCTGGCGGTCTTCAAATGATCCCGCTCTTAACGCAATAGACATGCGAAACGGCCGAGTCCGGGCACCCTGTCGATATGTTTCGACTATGGCTCACCTCCGCACTCCTCGGGTTGCTTCCGCTCGCCGCAGCAGATTTGAAAATCGCAGTGCTGCATCCCCTGCTCGGCGACCTTGTCCGTCAGGTCGGTGGCGACTCCGTTGAAGTCATCGATCTCATCGGACCGAACGGAGACCCCCATCATTTCGAGCCAAGACCCGAGGATCTCAAGAAAGCCGAAGGAGCGACGCTCTTCCTCGTCGCAGGCATGGGGCTGGAAGGCTACCTGCCCAAGCTCAAGGCGATCATTGCCAACAAGGCAACCTTGATCGAGGTCGGGGCGACATTGCCGGCCCTGAAAGGCGACGATGACGAGGATGACGAGGATGACGCTCACGATCCCACACACCACCATGCGGTCGACCCCCACTGGTGGCACTCCATCGATCGCTTCCGTCGGGCAACCGGGATCGTGGCCGAGGCGCTGGCCGCCGCAGCACCCGAACATGCAGCGCGCTTCCGCAGCAATGCCGACGCCTACCGCAATGAGTTAGACGGGCTTGAGCGCTGGGTGAAACGGGAAATTTCCCGAATTCCCCGCGATCGCCGGCATCTCGCCACTGCCCACGCCGCTTTTAATTACTTTTGTAAGGACTTCGGCTTCACCGCGCATCCGGTGCAGGGTATGAATCACGAACAGATGCCCGATCCGCGGGAATTGGCGGCGTTGGTAGCCGATTTACAGAAAAATCAAGTCGCCGCCATTTTCCCGGAAAAGGAGTCCAATCCCAAGATTCTCAAAACCCTAACCAGCGACACCGGAATCCGCCTGGGTGATCCATTAATCGCCGACGGGACCGGTGGCATCAGCTACATCGAAATGTTCCGCCGCAACGTCGCGGCGA
>JAYWDF010000277.1:0-6330 GCA_043779985.1 Akkermansiaceae bacterium
GCGGTACCCGCCTGGATGCGACTTTCCTTCGTAACGACGGCAGCACGCCGGACACCTTCACCCTCGTCAAACAAGGGGCGGCCGACAGCGATGCGGACGGCATTCCCGATGAATATGAAATCAGCCACGGGCTCAACCGCTTCAACTCCGCGGATGCGGCGCTCGACAGCGACGGCGATGGCGTCAGCAATCTCAAGGAGTTCATTTTCGCCACTGCCTCTAACGTTTCAGACCGTTACGCCTTCAGCAGCGCTTATGACAGCGCGGCAGGCACGAATACGGTCACCTTCCCGACGGTCACCGGTCGCAACTACCGGGTTATGTATAGTGGCACTCTCCTCTCGTGGCAGGCGGCCAGCCCGACAATCGCAGGCACGGGCGCGACGATGCAGTGGACGGACGACGGCACGACCACGGGTGCGCCGCCAGGGCTCAGCCCGAAGCGATTCTATCGGATCGAAGTCAGCGTCATCCCGTAGCAACGGGTTGCCGCGCGAAATCCACACTTGAAGATTCAGGACGCAAACAGCACGGTCCGCGGCCTTGCCGAACGATTCACCCAAACCACCCTTGATTCGTCGCGATCCTCCATGGACCTCGGGCCTGCGCGCAGCCCGCGCGAATGTGGTGCCGGGTATGATCGTCCAGGGCGTCATGCTGGCCTTGCTGCTGGCCTATTATTTCTATCCACCTACCCGCGCCTGGTTCGATGCGCTTGCTGCGATCAAGGGTCGCTGGGGTTATGGCTACTCCGCGTTAAACGCGGTCATCGCCGGCGCGATCATTCCGGAGCTGTTGCGCATCGTCGTTTTCCAAAAGCGCATGGTGTACCGGGCGAACTGGGTGAACCTGCTCTTCTCGGCACCGTTCTGGTGCTTCATGGGCGTGGTGGTCGACTATTTCTACCGTTGCCAGGCAGCTTGGTTCGGAGCCGAGGCGACATTCCCGGTGGTGTTGAAAAAGGTGTTGGTTGACCAATTTCTCTACAATCCTCTTTTCGCCGCACCGGTGACCGCGTGCCTGTATGATTGGAAGAACCGCGGATTCCAGTTCCGCGGCTGCCCGTCGTTTTTAACGCCAGCCTATTACCGGAATACAGTGCTGCCGGCCTTGTTTGCAACCTGGGGCGTGTGGATTCCCATCGTGACCATTCTCTACTCGCTGCCTTCTCAACTCCAAATCCCGCTCTTCGGCTTGGCTCTCTCGATGTGGGTGATGCTCTACACTTGGATGAGCGAAAACCGGGCGCGCTAGGGCGAATATTCTGCACGGTAAGGATCCACGCCGTTGCATTTTGCATTTTAGTCGCTTGGAGAATCGCTAGAAATCCCCGAGATCACAACAAACCGCACTCGTGACGCGGGTGGCACGGAGTTTGCGATAGAAGAGGCACTCTACCCGTGAAACTGGCACCTACCCACCTCAAACGTTATAAGGACGTCGCCGTTCTCTTCCTCAAATACGGCAACTCGGACATCGTCAAACAAGGCGGCTTCGATGATCCATCCTTCTCCTCAGAACCGCATGGCAAAGCGGAAGGCGCCGATCTCGCCGCCGACCTTGAGAAACTCGGGCCCACCTTTGTCAAGATCGGCCAGTTGTTATCCACCCGCAGCGATCTACTGCCGCCCGCCTACCTTGAGGCGCTTGGCCGCTTGCAAGACAAGGTCACCCCGGTGCCATTCGAGGCGATCAAAAAGGTCGTCGAGGAGCAACTCGGCGTGAAGATCTCGACCGCCTTCGAGAGCTTCGACGAGACCCCGATCGGGGCGGCGTCGCTGGGCCAGGTTCACATCGCAAAGCTTCGCAGCGGACGGGCGGTCGCGGTGAAAGTGCAGCGGCCCGGCATCCGCGAGGAGATCCTTGGCGATCTGGAGAGCCTGGCGGAGATCGCGCTGTTCATCGATGCGCGCACGGAATTCGGCAGGCGTTATGAGGTCGCGCGGATCGTTGAAGGATTCCGCGGCACCTTGATGCGGGAGCTGGACTATCAGAAGGAAGCGCGGCATCTCGAAGAGCTCGGGCGCAATCTCGCAGAATTCAGCCGTCTCCGGGTGCCTGCCGTAGTCGAGGACTACTCCTCCTCGCGGGTGCTCACCATGGACTACCTCGCAGGAACAAAGATCACCTCGCTCTCCGGGGCCGTTCTCGTCGAACTCGACGGCGCGGTCCTGGCCGAGGAAATCTTCCGCGCTTATCTGAAGCAGATCCTCGTGGACGGATTTTTCCACGCCGATCCGCACCCCGGAAATCTCCTTCTAACACCCGATCGCAACATCGCCATTCTCGACCTCGGCATGATCGGACGCATCAACCAACGCCTGCGCGACCAACTCATCCATCTGCTCGCCGGCATCAGCGAGGGTGACGGGGTGCAGACCGCCGAGGCCGCCATGCGCATCGGCGAGCCTCGCGGCGAAGGCATCGACCGTGCCCTGTTTGTCACCGCCATCGAGAACATCGTGGGTGCGGCGAAAAGTCAGAGTGTTTCCAATCTGCAAGTCGGCGCGGTCGTGGCGCTGGTGATGCGGGCCTGCGCCGACGCGGGGATCCGCATCCCGGCCGAGATCAGCCTGCTCGGTAAAACACTCATGAACCTCGACCGCGTGGGCATCGCCCTCTCGCCCAATTTCGACCCCAGTGAATCGATCCGCCGGCATCTGGCTGAAATCAGCCAGGCGCGGCTCAAGGATTCATTCACCTCGGCGAATCTGATGGGCGTGCTCACGGAAACAAAGGACTTCCTGGGTCAGTTCCCCTCACGGGCAAACCGGATTCTCGAAATGCTCGCGGACAACAAGATCCGCATGAAGGTGGATACCATCGACGAGCACAAGCTCCTCCAGGGGCTGCAAAAGGTCGCTAACCGGATCACCGCCGGACTGATTCTCGCCGCGCTGATCGTCGGCTCGTCGATGCTTGCCCGGGTGGATACGAGCTTCCGGATTTTTGGCTATCCGGGTCTGGCGATGAGTTTCTTTCTCGCCGCCTGCCTTGGCGCGGGATGGATGATGATCCAGATCTTCGCCAAGGACGAATAGGCGGACAGGCCGCTCGCCCGGACCTCGCTCAGCCCTTCATCACGGCATCGAGCCAGGCGATCATTTTCTGCCGGTAGGCACCGCCGTCGTCGGAGAGGGCGGTGCCGTGACGGCCGGACTTCACCTCGAAGAATGTTTTTGGCTGGCCGGCGGCGTCGAAGAGTTGGCGACCTTGGGAAACGGGGACCACTTCGTCTTTGTCGCCGTGGACGACCAGCAGGGGAACGGGCGAGAGGTTTTTAACGAAATCCTTGGGCGCAAGCTCGTCACTAACAAGGCTCGCGCCGAGCTGACCGCCGATGATCCGGGCCATGGCGAGGTAGGAGGCGAAGGCGCCATCGATGACGATGGCGCGCAGGCCCTTGACGGGAGATTCCCCGAGTGCGGTGACGGATTGGGCACCGCCGAGGCTGTGGCCGTAGGAAATGAGGCGTGTGGCATCGATGTCACGACGCTGGAGGGTGTAGGCGAAGGCGGCTTTCACATCGTCGATCATGCCGCGGCGGTCGACCACTCCACCGGATTTTCCGAAGCCGCGGTAGTCGTAGATCATCACGTTGTAGCCGGCCTCCGCGAGCCAGGCGCAGAAGCCGAGGTGATAGCTGATAGATCCGGCGTTGCCATGGGAGAAGACAACGGTGGCCTTCGCGGTATGGGCGGTTCTGCCTTTGGCGGGGATGAACCAGCCGTGCAGGGCGGTGTCGTCAGCAGATTTGAAATCGACCGCCTCGAACTTGAGGCCCCACGCAGCGGGAGTGGTGGGCTCGTCGCGGGTCGGGAAATAGAAGAGTTGGTTGCCGCCCTTTTTACCGATCATGCCCTGCGCCATGCGGGAGAGATCGCCATTCGGGTCCTGAAGCAGCGCCCGCATGTCTTCCGCAGTCGCAGGTGGCTGCGATGATGCGAGGGCAAGCGCGGCGAGCCAAGAACCGAGGATTCGTGAGAGCATGGACGAATGCACTGTAGTGGTGATCTCCGGTCGCCGCGAGTGGAAAAATGAATGAATGAATTCGCGGCGACCGGTGGTCGCCACTACGCCGGCACCTTGTCCAAGCCGAAGGCGTCATGCACCGCGCGGGCGGCGTCTTCGATGCGCGGCTCGTCGACGGTGACGGCAATCTTGATTTCCGAGGTGGAAATCATTCCGATGTTGATGCCTGCGTCACCGAGGGCCTTGAACATGGTGGCGGCGACGCCGGAGTGGGAGCGCATGCCGATGCCGACGGCGGAGAGCTTGGCGATGCCGGCCTCGGTCTCGATCTTCGAGTTCGGCGCGAGGCTGGCGAGGACGGATTTGAGGGCGGCCTGGGCTTTTCCAAGATCGCTGGAGTGCATCGTGAACGAGTGGCGGGCGAAGCCGTCGTGGGCGATGTTGGAGACGATCATGTCGAGGTTGATCTCCGCGTCGCCGAGGGCGCCGAGGATGCGGCCGGACATGCCGGGCTCGTCGGGGATGCCGGTGAGAGTGACGCGCGCTTGCGAACGCTCGATCGAGACGCCACGGATGACGACGTTTTCCATGTTGGGATGTTCTTCTAGCACGAGGGTTCCTGGATTATCGTTGAGCGAGGAGCGGACTTCAAATATGACGCCGAATTTCTTGGCGAACTCGACCGAGCGGGACTGCATGACCTTCGAGCCGGACGAGGCCATTTCAAGCATTTCGTCATAGGAAATCTCCGGCAGCTTGCGGGCGTTTTTGACGACGCGCGGGTCGCAGGTGTAAACGCCGTCCACGTCGGTGAGGATCTGGCAGACGTCCGCCTTGAGCGCGGCGGCGACGGCGATGGCGGTGAGGTCCGAACCACCGCGGCCGAGGGTGTGGATCATGCCGTCCGGGGTGACGCCTTGGAACCCAGCGACGACCAGCGATTTCCCCGCATCGAGGAAACTCTGCATCAGCGAGGGGTCCATGTTGAGGATGCGGCCACGGGTGTGGGAGCCGGTGGTATGGATGCCGGCTTGACCGCCGGTGATGGAGGCGGCGTCCACGCCCATTTCCTGCAGGGCGATGCTGAGCAGGGCGATGGATTGCTGTTCACCGGTGGCGAGGAGCACGTCGAGCTCGCGCTCGCTGGGATTTTCCGCGAGCTCCTTGGCCATTTTGATCAGGCCATCGGTGACACCGGACATGGCGGAGACCACGGCAACGACCTGGTTGCCCTCGTCGCGGGTGCGTTTCATCCGCGAGGCGACGTTGCGGATGCGGTCGAGTGAGCCGACGGAAGTGCCGCCGTATTTTTGAACGATGAGGGCCATGGGTGAAGCGGCCCGGAGTGAAGGGGAACTTGGCAATCTTGGCAAGAAATTGAATCAGGCCGGCCACCCCGGGCCGGAGTCCTTAACCGTGCCGCGCGGCTGCGGAACAAGCGAAGCACCATCCGTGTGCGATGAACATTCTGATCAGCCTCCTGGAAAATGGCTTCGGTGCTCGATGCGGAAACGGATGATTTTGAGTACGACTGAGAGAAAACAAGAGAATCCAGATACTGCCGCTCCGATGAACAGGCCCCAAATCATACCAACGGAAAAGGCATAACGGGAAATACTGCCATGTTCCGGACCTAGCGAGAATAGCCCCTTGATGAAATCGGGTGAAATCATGGCGATGACGATCGCAAACACGCCACCAAGTAATGCTGCCAGCAATGAGCCCGCGACAATTAGGAGGAAGTATCCAATAGCAACCCTGGGAATGAGGTTTGTTTCTGAAGTGTTTTGGAGCATGGGACCGTAAATTTTCGTGAGAAGTTTCGAGGTGAATGTGACTGGGCCACAGGATGATGGCGGGTTTTTTGGCCTTGGTAAGCCTTTATCTCCAGCGCTCGGCCCATTGTTTCGGCAGGCGCGTGGGTTTGCCTTCGGGCATCTGGACGAGGGCGAGTGCTTGGCGTGCGGTGACGAGCAGCGCGCCGTCGGACTCGCGGATCATTTCGAAGGCGCACCAGAAGCGGGCACGGGCGATTTCATCGAGCCGGCCACGGATGACCAGCCAGTCGCCGAGCTTGGCGGGGCGCTTGTAATCGACTTCAGTCCGGGTGACGACCGGGAAGACCTGCGTTTCGGACATGGTGCGCAGGTCCATGCCCATATGCGCGGCGAGGCGCGTCCGGCAGGTCTCGATCATCCTCAGGTAGGCGAGGTTGTGGACGACTCCTCCGCAATCGGTGTCAAAAAACATCACTTCTTCGCGGGTCTCGTGGGTGGGGACGCTATCGGGCATGGGCTGAACTTGGCGAAACTCGATAGCCTCTGCAATGTTCGCTTGTGGGGAAGCGTAGGGATTTGC
>JAYWDF010000278.1:0-2112 GCA_043779985.1 Akkermansiaceae bacterium
GCCGACCAGCGCAAAGGCCGCGCCGGCCGCACCGCTCCCGGCACCTGTCACCGCTTGTGGACGGTCATCGGCCACAAGAGCCGCGAGGAACGCAATACGCCGGAGATCAAGCGCAGCGACCTAGCAGAAGTCGTGCTGCTGCTGCATTCGCTTGGCATCCGGCAAGCAGCGAAGTTCGACTGGTTGGATAAGCCCGATGCGCAGGCCGTCGAACGCGCCGAGCGCCTGCTCACCATGCTGGGTGCCCTGGAAAACGCGGACCTTACCGCCACGGGTCGTAAAATGCTGCGCCTCCCCATGCACCCGCGCTACTCACGCATGTTGATCGAGGCCGGCCGGCGCGGCTGCGTGCCTGATGCCGCCTTGTGTGCAGCTCTCGTTAGTGGTCGGGATTTGCTAGCCCGTGTGGATCGCGATGATGCCCAGGCCAAGGCCGCACGCGAGATGTTCGAGCAAAGCGGCGAGTCCGACTTCATCACTCTGATGCGTGCCTACGATTTCGCCAAGGCGAACGGCTTCAGCTTTGATCGATGCCGCAGCTACGGCATCAACGCTCAAGTCGCCCGGCAGGTTGAGCAAACCTGCCAACAGATCCTGCAGGCCGCCCACCAGCAGCGCCTCTACGACCGCGAGACCACTCCCGCCGGCCCGGCAAATAACGACGAGGCCCTGCTGCGCTGCCTCATGGCCGGTTTCGTCGATCAACTCGTGAAACGCCGGGAGCGCGGCCAGGCCACCTGCAGCCTAACGGGTGAACGGGAAGGGCAACTCGTTCGCGAAAGCGTGGTGCAGGACGCCCCCTATTTCGTGGCCGCCAACCTGCGGGAAACACCGTCGCGCCAGACCCTGCTCAGCCTCGCCACCGCAGTGAAGCCCGAGTGGATCGCCGAAATGTTTCCCCAGCATCTGAGCACCTCCGTGGAGCATATCTTTGATTCGGCTAACAAGCGCGTCGCGGCCATGAAACTCGTGCGGTATCAAGATCTCGTGATTGAGCAAAAGTCGCAACAGCGGGACCTCGATCCCGTCGCCAGCGGACGTTGCCTCGCCGAAGCCTACCGCAGCGGCGCTTTTGAGCTACCGTTGATGGATCATCGGCTGAAACAGTTCATCGCCCGAGTGAACCTCGTCAACGCCACCGTGCCGGAACTGGAATTCGCCCCCTTCGATGCGGTCGCCATCACCAACTGCCTCGCCCGTGCCTTCACCGGTCTCTCGCTGGTGAAGGAGGCCCAGGCTGCGCCTCTCATTCATGCGTTCCATCAGCATTTGGAAAAAGGGCAAATGAGTTGGCTGGATGAGTTGCTGCCACTTGCCATCGTTTTGACCGACAGTTGCACCCTCAAAGTCAGCTATATTAACGAGTCACCGGAAGCGCAGGTGAAGTTGCAAGAATGCTTCGCCATCAAAGAGCATCCCAGCCTCTGTGAAGGCCGCGTGCCCGTGGTCCTTAGCCTCTGCACCCCCGACGGCAAACGCCTCGCCAGCACCATCGACTGGCCTACCTTCCTCGCCCGGGAATGGTCAAAGCATCGCCAAGCGGTGGCGAAGCGCTTTCCTGGCCATGTGTGGCGTTAGGCTTCTTGCTTCTGTCGGCGCCTTCGAATTCACGAACCAAGTTATTCCGTGAGTGATGAATGCGTTTAAGAGGATCGCTGCGATGGGTCCGGCGTGATTGCCGAATCGAGCCGCGGAATGAATGACTTGTCTGAAGCGAGGCCTGCACGGCGAATCTGGCGAATCAAACGGATGGAGGAGCGATGGGAATGTCCGCCGTTGGTGGGAGTGCGAGTCCGGGAAGTAGAAGCGATGATCTTGAAGCGGTATAGGTCGGTTTTGTTGAAATCATGAGACGAAAGTCCGGTTCTCGTTCTGATATGCATGGCGCCAATTTCAATGACGCCGTCGGTGTGAGAAAGAAGGTCGCAGTGGCCTCGACGCGTTCGAAATCGGACGTAAATCCGTGCCATTCGGCCCTGCTCGTTATGCCGTCACCGCTGAACGGTCGTCATTCAGGCCGCTCTTTTCGATGAAGTAGTCGTAGCCGCCGGTGTAGCGGGTGACGTTGCCGTTGTTGATGTGGAGCGTGGTTTCCGCGAGGGTGCGGATGAA
>JAYWDF010000279.1:0-6327 GCA_043779985.1 Akkermansiaceae bacterium
CTCGGATTCGACTCCGAAGGTCTGGACCCTCAAGGACGGCGAACCGTCAGAGATCCGCGTCACTCCCGGCATCACTGACGGACGCGTCACCGAGATTACCAGCGGGGATCTAACCGCAGGCACGTCCCTCATCATCAGCATCAAGCCGCCGAAGACCGAATGAACGCCGAAAAGCTCATCCAACTCCGCGGCCTCACGAAGCGCTACGGCACGGGCGACGCGGCGTTTCTCGCCCTCCGCGGGGTGGACCTAACCATCAATCGTGGCGAATTCGTCGCCGTCATGGGCCCCAGCGGCTCAGGGAAATCCACGCTCATGAATTTGCTAGGCTGCCTCGACACCCCTACTGCGGGTTCGTACAAGTTCAAAGGCATCGAGGTCGAGAATCTCAACAAGGACCAGCGTTCGCTGCTCCGCCGCCATGCGCTTGGATTCATTTTCCAAGGGTTCAACCTGCTCGCCCGCACCTCCGCCCTCGAGAACGTCGAGCTCCCCCTGCTCTATCGCGGATTCACCCGGAAACAACGCCACGAGATGGCCCGCGAGGCGCTGGCCCAGGTCAGCTTGTCGGACAAGGAGCGCAACACCCCGGCCGAGCTCTCCGGCGGCCAGCAGCAGCGCGTCGCCATCGCCCGTGCCATCGTTACCCAACCGGACACCCTTTTCGCCGACGAGCCCACGGGCAACCTCGATTCGACAACCACCGTCGAGATCATGGAACTCCTCCGCAAGCTCAACACCGACCGCGGCATCTCCATCATTATGGTCACCCACGAAAATGAGGTCGCCGCCTGCGCCCGGCGCATCATCCACGTCCGCGACGGACTGATCTCTGCCGACATTGTAACCCGTTAGAATTTTCTGTCATGATTGCAATGTCCTTCAACGCGCTGCTCATCGCCATCCGGGAAATTCGGCGGAATCTGACGCGCTCCTTCCTCACCGTCATCGGGATCGTCATCGGCGTGGCCGCCGTCATCACCATGGTCACCCTCGGCCGCGGAGCCACCGAGACAGTGAAGCAGAATATTTCCAAAATGGGCAACAACCTGCTCGTCCTCCGCCCTGGCCAAGGCTGGGGCGGTGGCGGCGCGCCCATGTTCAGCCTGCAGGACGTCGATGCCGTCCGCGCCCAGGTTCCCGGCGTCGCTTCGGTCGCGCCTTTAGTTTCCAACAACGCCCAGGTGGTCTATCAGGATGAAAGCCGGACCTACGATGTCCAGGGCACCACGCCCAACTACTTTTCGATCGCGAACTGGACCGTCGGCACCGGCCGCTTTTTCACGGAAGCCGAGGTGGACGAGTCGGCACCCGTCTGCGTCATCGGGGAAACCATCCGTAAGGAACTCTTCGGCGAAGGCGTGGACCCCGTCGGCTCCAAAGTCCGGGTGAAAAACATTACGCTCGAAGTGATTGGAGTGACCACCGTGAAAGGGCAGGGCGGCTTCGGCGATGACCTCGACGACAATGTCATCACGCCCTACACCACCGTCATCCATCGCCTTTCGGGCCGCCAGGGCGGCAAGAATTTCAACCAGGTGATGATCTCCGGCGAACAAGAATACCCCAGCGCGTACATCGTGGCGGACGTCGCCGCGCTGATGCGCGAGCGCCGCAAGATCACCGCCAACGAGCAGGACAACTTCAACGTCTTCGATTCGCAGCAACTCGCCGAGGTGATCAGCTCCAGCACTAAGGTGATGACCTCGTTGTTAGGCGCGGTCGCGGGAGTGAGCTTGCTCGTCGGCGGCATCGGCATCATGAACATCATGCTCGTTTCCGTCACCGAGCGCACCCGTGAGATCGGCATCCGGCTGGCCATCGGCGCGAGGGCGCGGGAGGTCCTGCTGCAGTTCCTGGTCGAGGCGGTGACCCTTTCCTGCATCGGCGGGGTGAGCGGGATCGCCCTTGCCTATGGCCTGTGTTCCACCCTCGCCGAAGTGGTCGGCGCGCCCTTCCTGTTTGATCCGAAAATCAACATGGTCGCTTTCATCTTCTCCGCCGCCATCGGCATTATTTTTGGCTTCATGCCCGCCCGCCGCGCGGCCGGACTCGACCCGATCGATGCCTTGCGCCATGAGTAGGTGGCCGTTTGAAGTTGATGGTTGATAGGGAGAGCGGGATCCGCCAGACTCCGGCTTTCCATTCCACCCTTCACTTTCGACCCTTCCCATCCCGCGCGTGAGCCCGATCACCATTGCCGCCGTCAAAGAACAAGCCGGAGAAGTTCCAATTGTTGCCGCGATTCTCGCCCAGTTGCAGTCGCGCAACTCCCGCACCACCAAAGGCGGCAAGCCCTATCTGGAGCTCGCCTTCGCCGACTCGACCGGAAATTTCTCGCTGAAAATCTGGTCGGACTCACCCCACTACGAGGCGGCGGAAAAGCTTGCGGAAAACGCGATCGTCCGTCTCGAAGCCGAGTGGACCCAGAACCAATACGGCGTGAATCCAAACCACCTCGCCTGGTTTCACCTCGATGAAAACGCGATCGCGGATTTCCTCGCCGGAGACCACCGGATCCGCGCGAAACAAGAGCGCGACTACGCCGACATCGCGCACCTGTGTGAGTCGATGAGCGACCCGCGCTTGCACGCGCTCTGCGCTCATTTCCTCAGTCAGATGGGCGATCGCTTCCGGCGCACCGCAGCGGCGAAGAAGAACCACCACGCCCGCCGTGGAGGACTTGTGGAGCACGTCGCTCAGATGATGCGCTCCGCCGCCGTGCTCTGCCCGGTTTACCCCGAGCTCAACCGCGATCTGATGCTCGCCGGCGTGCTGTTCCACGATTGCGGGAAACTGTGGGAAAACTCCTATCCGGAAGACGGCTTTGCGCAAATCCACAGCATCCACGGAGAAATGTTAGGCCACATCCCTCTAGGCATCGAGCTGGTTAACAAGCTTTGGAACGACCTCGTCGCGAGCCCGCAGGCCGAGGACTGGAAGTCACTCAAGCCGTCTACTGAGATGACCCGCCTCCACCTGCTCCACCTGATCGGGAGCCACCACGGGCAGCACGAGTTCGGCTCGCCGGTGCTTCCGCGCACGCCGGAGGCCTTCGCTCTCCACTACATCGACAATCTGGATGCCAAGATGGAAATGCTGCGCGACGCCTACGCCCAATTCAACGAAATCGCCCCCGGCATCTACGATCGCGTGTTTCCGCTGCCGACCAATCTGGTGCGGCCGTTGGCGGGGTTTGTGCCGCTGCCCGCACCGCAAGTTGATGTTTCAACGGAGGAAAATGAACCCGTCGACGAGTCTTAAGGGCGGCACATTGTTCCTTCTTCACTGCCAAAATGTCATTTTCCAAAACCGCATTTGAATAGGCGATCCACCGGCACTCGTTCCGGCAAAGCGATTGATCGGGAAGTGGTGCCCTCTGGCCCCTTGACAGTATGCATGATCTGAATTAGGTGCATACTCATGAAGGCGCGAGTTACCATCACATTGGATCCCGATGTTCACCGTCTGGCCAAGCAGGCGGCTCGGAACAAGCACACCACGGTATCCGGTTTGATCGAGTCACTGCTGCAAGTGGAAGGCGCTCGCTCGGGAGAAGATTGGGTCTCAAGCATGACGGGTATGGATTGCCTTCGGTCACCCGCTCCGGGCACTGATCCGCTTTATGATTCGTTGCAGGCCAAATACATTCGGGAATGAGGATTTTTCTGGATACCGATGTCTTGCTGGATGTGGCCCTCGCCCGACAACCCTATGTTGACGGCAGTGTTGCGGTATTGCGATGGGCCCAAGAAGGGGGCGTTGCCGCAGTGGCATGGCACTCCCTCACCAACTGCGCCTATTTGCTTAAAGGAGGCAAACCGTTCCTTGGTAAACTGTTGAAATTTGTCGAAGTCGCCACGGCGGGAACTGCTGACGCCCGGCGGGCGCTTGCATTGCCGATGTCCGACGTCGAGGATGCCTTCCAAGCCGCCGCCGCGCTTGCTTGGAGCGCGGATTTCATCGTCACCCGGAATCTTCCCGACTACCGGCGTTCACCGGTTCCTGCCATCTCACCCACCGATTTCCTGAGAATGCTCAAGTGAGCACAGCCGCCCAATCTATCATATAACTCGTCATTTCACCTCATGCATCCCTTCCTCGCTCCCGATTTTCAAATCCGCTGGTCGACGCTCATTCCCGAAGCTGTCGAGCCGGACGTCCATCACGCCCTTGATCTTGCGAAACAAAACATCGAGGCGATCTGCGCCCAAGAACCTGCCAAAGCGACCTACGAATCGACGTTCTCCGCCTTCGAAAATGCCAGTGAGGCGCTCAACGACGGCTGGGGCCGGCTCAACCATCTGGATTCGGTTTGCGACTCGCCCGCGCAGCGCGAGGCGCTCGGCAACATGCTGCCGATGGTCACGGATTTCTACTCGTCGCTCGCACTCAACGACCGCTTGTGGGCGGTGATCAAGTCCGTCGGGGAAAGTCCGGAAATCGCCACGCTGTCTGCCGTCCAGCAGCGTTTCGTCGAGGAGACTCTCGCCGATTTCCGCAACTCCGGTGCCGATCTACCCGCCGCGCAGAAAGAACGCATCGCCGCCATCGAGGCGGAACTCTCCCAGCTCACCAAACAATATTCCGAGCACGTCCTCGACTCGACGAACGCTTGGGAGCTCGTCATCACCGACGAAGCGAAGCTCGCCGGCCTGCCGGATTCCGCCAAGGCTGGAGCCGCCGCGAATGCCCGCGCCAAGGGCCACGACGCGCCCGCCTGGCGCTTCACGCTGCAATTCCCCTCAATGTTCCCGATCATGCAGCACCTGCATGACGACGCGATCCGGCATCAGGTTTGGGAAGCCTCGTCGCAGGTTGGAGCCATCGGCGAGTTTGATAATACCGCGCTCGTCTGGCGCATCCTCGTCCTCCGCCACGAGAAGGCGACCATCCTCGGACATGAGCACTTCGCCGATCTAACGATCCTGCGCCGCATGGCGAAAACCGGCGGCACGGCGCTGCGCTTCATCGAGAATCTCCACACCCGCATCCACCCCGCGTTCCTCGCGGAATACAAGCAACTCGGCCAATACAAGGCCGCCAAATCCGGCCAGCCGGTCGACCCGCTCGAACCGTGGGAAGTCGCGTACTGGGCGGAAAAACAACGTCAGGAAAATTACGACTTCGACGAAGAAGCGCTGCGGCCGTATTTCCCGGTCGATGGCGTGATGGCCGGCATGTTCGAAATCGGCTCGCGCCTGTTCGGCATCACCATCCGCCAGTTGGAAACGATCTTCATCGATCCGTCTTCTTCATCCTCTGAAATCCAGAATCCAGAATCCAAAATCGAAGTCTGGCACCCCGAGTGCGCGTTTTACGAGATCCACGATTCCAAGACCGCCGCCCACCTCGGCTCGTTCTATGCCGACTGGCACCCACGCGAATCCAAGCGCGGCGGGGCGTGGATGAACTCGCTTCACACCGGCGCCCTTGGCGAGCCGCACCTCGGGCTGATCATCGGCAACATGAGCCCGCCGGTGGATGGCAAGCCCGCCCTTCTAACGCACCGCGAGGTGGAAACCATTTTCCACGAATTTGGCCACCTGCTTCACGGCCTACTCAGCGAAGTCGCCGTGAGATCGCTGGCGGGCACCAACGTCCCTTGGGATTTTGTCGAACTCCCCTCGCAGATCATGGAGAATTTCTGTTGGGACCGGCAGTCGCTCGATCTCTTCGCCCGGCATTTCGAAACCGACGAGCCGATCCCTGAGGCGCTTTTCGTAAAAATGATCGCTGCCAAGAACTACCTCAGCGCTTCCGCCTTCATGCGCCAGCTCGCCAATGCCAAGCTCGATCTGGAACTGCATATCCGGCTAACCAACTTCATCGGCAAGGACCTTGACGCCGTCGACCACGAAGTCCTTGCCGACTATCTGGCGCCGCTCAAAACCCAGTCGCCCTCGATCATGCGACGCTTCAGCCACCTCTTCAGCAGTCCCACCGGCTACGCGGCGGGCTATTACTCCTACAAGTGGGCCGAGGTCCTCGATGCGGACGCCTTCACCCGCTTCCAACTCGACGGGGTGCTCAACTCGGAAACCGGCACCGCCTTTCGCGAGCATATCCTGAGCAAGGGCAACTCGGTGGCCCCAGACGAACTCTACCGGCGCTTCATGGGCCGCGATCCCGACCTTGAACCGCTCCTGGTCCGCGCCGGCCTCGCGGAGCCTGCGCTGGCCTAGCAATCCATCACCGACCGCGGCAAAACTCCGAGGCAAGGTTCAAGCGTTTAGCTCGCCCTTGCCTTGGGTGCCTGCCGGGGTCTAGGCTCTCGCTATGTCCGCCGAGAACCGCACGCAATTTTTTCAAACCGGAAGCCCAGCC
>JAYWDF010000280.1:0-6323 GCA_043779985.1 Akkermansiaceae bacterium
CCCCGCCCTGGGACACCGCGAACGCGGCCCGCGATGCGATCACCTATTTCGAGGAAAAGGAGAATTTCAGCCTCCAGGAGTTCGAGGAAGAAGTACTCAAGACTCCGGAAGCCAAGGCGAAATTCGCCGAGCACCGCAGCAAGATCGAGGAGGAACAAGGGCACAAGTTAGAGGATTCCTTTGAGATTTCCAAGAAGGACGTCAGCAAGGCCAAGAAGAAGATCCGCACCTCGATGAAGCTCGATACCGGAGTGGACATCCGTCTCAAGCCCGCGCTCGCTGCCAAGCCGGACCAGATCCTCGAGCACGGCTTCGACGAAGCGCGGAAGATGAAGTTCATCAAGATCTACTTCAACGAAGACCTTGCCGACTGAGGCGGGGCGCGGCCCTGCACCGCGCACGGTGAGGGGGTGACTTTTCTTCAGACCGGTCTAGACTCCCCCTGATGGCCGATTCTGTTTCTCCGCTCCGCATGCCGCTTTTCCGGGCGCTTTGGCTGGCGAGCATCGTCTCGAACATCGGCACCACCATGAACGACACGGCGGCGGTGTGGACGATGACCACCCTGACCGGCTCGCCGACGATGGTGTCGCTGATGCAGGCGATGTCGAGCTTGCCGCTTTTCCTCTTCGCGCTGCCCGCCGGGGCTCTGGCGGATCTCGTGAACCGCCGCCGCTTGATCCTGTTCGCTCAGACGGGGGCCTTGTTGACGGCGCTGGGCATGGCGGCCTTCGCGTGGTTCGGAACCTTGGGGCAGTCGTTGTTGTTGCTCGCCACCTTTCAGCTCGGCGTCGCGGCGGCATTCACTTCACCCGCGTGGCAGGCGCTCATTCCTGAAATCGTCGGCCGCCAGCAGCTTGGCCAAGCCATCGCCCTGAGCGGCGTCGGTTATAACATCGCGCGGGCTATGGGGCCGATTCTGGGAGGCTTGTTGCTGGCCTCACTCGGTCCCGCACCGGTTTTCGCGCTGAACGCCGTATCATTCATCGCCGTGATCGTGGTGATGAATACGGGCAGCTACGTGGCTACGCCGCGCAGCACCCAGCGCGAACAAATGCTCGGTGCGATGGCCGCCGCCATCCGCTACGTCCGCCATGCTTCCGCGATGCAGTCGGTGCTGGCCCGCGGCGGGGTGCACATTTTCGCGGCGGTCGCTCCGGTGGTGTTGCTGCCGATCCTGGTGCACTCGCGCCATTGGAATGCCTCAGATTTCGGCCTGCTGATGGGCTGCTATGGAGTCGGTGCCATCGTCACCGCCTTGTTCGTGTTGCCGAGGTTGCGCACCCGCTTTTCGTTTGATCAGGTTCTCATCGGCGCAAGTCTGGTTTCTGCGGTCGCGACGAGCGGGGTGGGGATCGTGCCGGGGCGGCTGGGAATGGGGCTGGTTCTCGCCGTGGCGGGCGCGGCATGGATGACCGGACTCAATACCTTCAGCGTCGCATCGCAAAGTGCGTTTCCTAACTGGGTGCGCGCCCGTAGCTCGGCGATCTATCTGGTCGTGATGCAGGGCTCGGCGGCGTTCGGCGCGATCGTCTGGGGCCAGCTGACCGCTCATTTCAGTGCGCCTGTCGCCCTCGCCGCTGCCGCTGCGGGCCTGATCTTGAGCGCCATCCTGGGCCGGCTGCTGCCGATCAGCCATGTGGAAAAGCTCGATCTCAGTCCGTCTAACCACTGGGTCGGCCACGCTCTTGCGAACGAGCCCGCGCCCGATGACGGGCCGATCCTGGTGACCATCGAGTATCACATCGACCCGCCGGATGCGGTGGCGTTCCGCGCGGCGATGTTTCTCCTTCGGGAGACCCGCTTGCGGGACGGGGCTTTCCGCTGCTCGGTGTTTGTGGACCTGGAGGACGCGACGCTCTATCGAGAAACCTTTCTCGTTGGCTCATGGGCGGAGCACCTGCGGCAGCACGAACGCGCCACAGTGGAGGACCAGCGCATCGAGCAGGCGGTCATCGCGTTTCACCGGTCGCCAGAGCCTCCGGTCGTCAGGCATTTGGTGATGACGAGTCTGCGCGAAAAGCGGGTGTGACCGCGCGTAATCCGCCTCGACCTTTCTGAAAAATGGGGTAGTTAAAAGGCAGCCATGGACGAACACCCGGAAATCAAATCCGCCTTGAAATCAGAAGGGGAATCTTCCCACGTCATTCCGCCACCGGATTTGTCCCGGCCGCCACCGCCGCCGCCATCGCCGATGGATAGCTTGCCTCCCCCGCAGTCCGCCCAACCGCCTCGAATGGATGCCGGTGGGCCGGTGATTTTGAAAAAGCGCAGCGGGGGCGATGATTCCGCCGGGGAATCTCCGGCTCACGGCTTGGCCGCGTTCAACACCCGGGCAGCGGCGGCGGTGATCGACTGCGTGGTCGCCGTCGGCATCACGGTGGGGCTGGATTTGATCTTACCCGGCTTTGCCCACCGGCTGGCCTGGCTCACCGGCATGGCCTACATGGTGACCCGCGATTCGCTGCCGTTCCTCGGTGGCCAGAGTGTCGGGAAAAAAGCGATGAAGCTCCGAGCCGTCACGCTGGAAGGAAAATCTCTTATCGGGAACTGGGAGAAGGCCCTCATTCGCAATGGCGTGCTGATCATCCCGTTTTTCGCGATTGTCGAGTTAGTCGTGCTCCTGACCCGCGAGGACAAGCCGGAACGTGGCCACCGGCTCGGTGACGAGTGGGCGAAGACCCAGGTGATCATCGAGGAGAAACCAGCCCCGCCGGAATCCGAGTAATCGGGCGATTTGCAGGCTTTCCAAGACTCCGGGATGCTGCCAGATTTCCGCCATGGAAAGCCACGAGGTCCTCAGACAAGCCCTGCAAAAAACCACTCCGAAGGCGGTCGCCGCCGAGCTCGGAGTGTCGCTTTCCCTCGTCTACAAGTGGGCGGAGAAGCCCACGGAACTCGGCTCGGGAAGCCGCAATCCCCTGGACCGCCTGCTTCAGATCATCGACTTGAGCGGCGACAATGGCATCGTCGAGTGGTTGTGCCGCCGCCAGGACGGGCACTTCGTCAAGGACCCGGATGTCCGCAGCCACCAGATCGATCACGTCCTGCCCGCGACCCAGGAAATCATCGGCCAGTTTTCGGATTTGCTGAACGAGATTTCCACTGCGGCTAACGACCACTCGGTCAGCAAGAAGGAGGCCGAGGCCATCCGGCAATGCTGGGACAAGCTCAAGAGCTACGCCGAAGGCTTCGTCCGCTGCTGCGAAAACGGCGATTTCATCAGCATGTCGCAGGTGCCGCCAGCTCGTTAGGATCAGCGGCTGCTTGCTTCACTTGCCCCAGTGCTTGTCGGCGAAGTCCATGTAATGTTGCCAATCACTCGCTGCCAGATCGTGCTTGCCGGTGCGCAGGTGGTAGCCGATCGAGCCGCCTAACATGGCTGTGTCCGGCGGTGGCATGGTGTCGGACTCCAGGCCTTTCTTCCCGTGCAGGGTGTAGACCGGGCCGGCCAGCACGCTGGATTCAAACTCGCTTTTCGGATCCGACCACTGGTCGAGTGTCGCACTCGCGACGTATAGCAGCCGCGGCGCGATCAATCCGAGCAGCTGGTGTTGGTCGATCGGCAGGGTCTCCTCGCGGCCGGCGTAGTGCTGATAGTTGGTGGCGAACCAATAGGGGAACTTGGTGGTGATGTTGGCGATCCGCTCACCCTGTTTCGTCCTCGCGAGCGCGGCACCGCTGCAGCCTGAGTTGTTGGAAATCGTCAGGGCGAATCGCTCGTCCTCCGCACCGCACCAGACGGCGGCCTTGCCGGCGCGCGAGTGGCCGATGATGGCCACGCGTTTCGCATCGATCGCCTTGTCGGTTTCCAGGAAGTCCATCACGCGGCTCGCGCCCCAGCCCCACGCGGAGAGCGCGCCCCAGGCATCGGCGGCTTGAGGTTCTTTGCCGAAAATCGCGCGCACGCCGTCCTTAAATCCATCGGCGCGGTCCGGATCGACCTCGTTGAAATCAAATGCCACCGTGGCGTAGCCGCGCGCGATGATGTCGCGCACCGGCCAGGCCCCCTTCACATTCCGGTCCGCCAGTGGGTCCGCGGGGCCGAAGCTGAGGAGTAAAAACGCGGCGATCGGACCCTTCGCCGCGTTCGGCGTGATGAGCACCGGCCGGAAATGGCCCTTGCCGCCCGGCCCGGAAAACGTGATCTCGATTTCCCGCAACGTCGCCGCGCCGTCGAGTGCCAGCGGGTCTTCGCGCAGCACTTTGACGGCGTAATCCGCAGGTTTTCCCACCGGCCTCACGCCGTAAACCTGCTCGCGGAAAATCTGCAAGGTGCGCGGGCGCACTTGCTCGCGCCAGGCTTCCGGCGTGGTCATCACAGTCCCGTCCTCCCGTGCCAAGGGATTCGGCAAATCGACCGCCGCCAGCGGGCCGGCGCAGATCAAGGGAAGACCGAGGTGCAGAAAGGGGCGGGCGAAGGACATGGCGGGTTCACTACGTGATGGGCCACCCCGATATTTCGCCTGATTTTTTCCCGTTCACGGGCTTTACCTGCCCGCAGATCACGTTAGTTTCAGCAGCAGCACTGGAAAATGGCGGAACCTGAAAAACTCGATACCTTGCAAGCGGTGGAGCTCGCCGAAGGCATTGAAATCCGCTTGCGGATGGCGGGCCCCTTGCTGCGTGCGAGCGCCTACGGCATCGATTTGCTGATCCGGGCGGCGCTGCTCGTCAGCGGTGGGTTCGTCGTCGCCTTTGCCGGCATCGCCATCGGCGGGCGAATCGCTAACGGGGTGATGTTGCTCGCCTGGTTTCTCATGGACTGGCTCTATCCGGTGTTGTTCGAGGCGGGCAAGCGCGGGGCGACACCGGGAAAGCGGGCGATGGGACTGCGTGTGGTGCAGGCCACCGGCTCGCCGATCACGCTCGGCCAGGCGGTGGTGCGGAATTTCCTGCGCTTCATCGATGGCATGCCGCTTTTTACCTACTGTTTCGGACTGACGAGTTGCCTTGCGACGAAGCGGTTCCAGCGGCTGGGGGATCTGGCCGCGGGGACGGTGGTGATTTACGACCGGATCCCGCCGCTGCCGGTGGTGGCGCTGCCGCCGCCGATCGCCGCGGTGCCGCTGCCGGTCGGACTAACGGCCAACGAGATGCGGGCGCTTGCGCTGTTCCGCGAACGCGCCGGGCTGTGGTCGGACGGACGGCGGGCGGAAATCGCGGACCAGGCGTCGTTGCTTAGCGGCGCGACGGGCGCGGCGGGGGTCAACCGGCTGATGGCGATGGCGCACTGGGTTCAGGAGAAAAGGGGGGAGCGGTGACCTCGGGAGATTTCGAGCACCGGAACAGTGCGCGCTGGGCCGAGTATGAACGCTTGGTGGGGCTGGTAGAGAAGGGCAAGGGCGGGCCGGAGGCGGAGCAGTTGCCGCGCTTGTTCCGCGAGCTGAGTCTGGATCTGTCACTGGCGGAATCCCGGATGTACGGCGCGCGCATCACCGAGCGGCTCAATGAGTTGGTGATCCGCGGGTATGAGTTGATCTATCGAACCCGGCGGGGGACTTGGGAAAATATCGTGTCGTTCGTGGCGGTGAGATTCCCTCAGACGGTGCGCAAGGAGTGGCGCTTGTTCTGGCTGTGCAATGCGGTGTTCTGGCTGCCGTTTTTCGCGATGATGCTCTCCGCGCACCACGACATCCGCTGGGTCCAAGCCGTGCTCGGTGCGGATGGGATGGCCGGAATGGAGCAGATGTATGGCGGCAAGGAAGAGCAACTCAGCCACCTGCGCTCGGAGTATGGCTCGAACTTCATGATGTTTTGTTTCTATATCTATAACAACGTGGGGATCGACTTCCGGATTTTCGCGGGTGGCATGGCGGGCGGGCTGGGGACTTTGTTTTTCCTGCTGTTCAACGGGCTGCAACTGGGGGCCGCGGCGGGCTACGTGGACCACGCCTGCAATCCGGAATCGTTCTGGTCGTTCGTCGCCGGGCACTCGTCGTTCGAGTTGCTGGGAATGGTGGTTTCCGGAATGGCGGGCATGCGGCTGGGCCTGGCGATCCTGCGCCCGGGCCGCCTTCCACGGGTGCGCGCACTGGTTGAGGCCTCGAAAAAGGCGCTGCCCCTGATCTATGGCGCGGCGCTCATGACCGCACTCGCTGCGGTGGTGGAAGGGTTCTGGTCCGCGCAGGCGATTCCGTCGAATTTGAAATATACCGTCGGCATCATCGGTTGGGTGCTGCACATCGCCTATTTCGCCCTAGCAGGAAGGAGCGCTCCTCATGCGCCTTGACACCGTGACCGCGGAGATCCGTCCGCGCAGCGACTGGGAGGCGGTGGATCTGGGGCTCGCCCTAGTGCGGCGGGATTTCTGGCTTTGCATC
>JAYWDF010000281.1:0-2107 GCA_043779985.1 Akkermansiaceae bacterium
CACTCCTCGGAAACCGATGATCAGACCGGTTGCCAAAAACAATGTCTGAAACTTTCCAACAGAGTCAGTGAAGATTTTGAACAGGAGCTAAGGGAGGGAACGGAGAAGAAGACTCTATGCCTCCGTTGCTTCCGCGTCCTCCTGTTCAATCTCTTGGAGATTTCCATATCCCAACGCATATACCTTTCTCCCCAGGCGGACTGAATATCCGCAGTCCAATCTTTAGACAGCTGATTAGTCCCCCGCATGAAAATTGTTAGCGCCAACCTGATCCACAGCCTCTCCCGCAATGCGGGTGGTCTCTTTGAAAGCGTGCGGCACCTGGTGCAAGCTCTCGAACGGGAAGAAGTCGGGGTGGGGGTATTTGGTTGCGCGGACGAGAACACCGGCGAGGACGTCGGTCACTGGCATCCCACCCAGGTCAGTATCTTCAAACCGGTCTGGCCGGAGAGTTTTGGTTACTCCCCGGAATATCTTGAGGAAATCGAGGCTTACGCGCCCAACCTGATCCATACCCACGGGATCTGGCTCTACCCGAGCATGGCGGCCCGCCGCTATTCCCTCCAGACGGGTGCCGCCACGATGATTTCCGCCCACGGAATGCTCGATCCCTGGGCGGTGAATCATTCGCGCTGGAAAAAAGCCCTAGCCTATTGGCTTTTTGAAAAGGCTCATTTGGAAAACGCCACCTGCCTGCGGGCGCTCTGCCAATCCGAGGCGGATTCCATTCGCTCGCTGGGGTTAAAGAATCCAGTCTCGATCATCCCGAACGGAATCGATCTGCCTGAAAAAATGCCCGATGGCCCCGCCCCGTGGCAAGGCAGGGTGCCGGAGGGACGCAAGATTCTGCTTTATCTAGGCCGCATTCACCCGAAAAAGGGCTTGCCGGAACTGATGCGGGCCTGGGCGACCCTGACCCGGGAAAACCCGGAGATCCGGAGTGAATGGCTGCTGGCCATTTCGGGATGGGACCAAGGCGGTCATGAAAATGAGTTGAAGGAAATCTGCCGGCAGGAGGGCATTGCTTGGGATGACCTGCGCGCGCCTGAATCCGAGCAATCGGCTGGTGCCAGCGTGCTGTTTACCGGGCCGCAATTCAATGATGCAAAGGCCAGAGCCTATTATCACAGCGCTGCCTTCATCCTGCCCTCCTACAGCGAAGGGCTTCCGATGGTGGTGCTGGAGGCATGGGCCTATCAACTGCCGGTGTTGATCACGCCGGAGTGCAACCTGCCGGAGGGATTTGCCGCCGGAGCTGCGATCCGGATCACGCCTCATGCTTCGTCCATCGGTGAAGGATTGAGGCAGCTTTTCGAGATGTCCGGCGCGGAGCGGGATCAAATGGCTCAAAGAGGCCGGGAACTGATCGTTAATAAATTCAACTGGCGAAGCATTGCCCTCGAAATGAAGGTGGTCTATCAATGGATGCTCGGCGGAGGGACACGGCCGGGGTGTCTGATGGATAAGTGATCACCCTGCAAAACCCCTTCAAGAACAACCCTCATACAAAACGATGTACCGACGTGAATTTTTAATCCTTGCCGCCTTAGCCATGATGGCGGTGGGTATGGTCGCTGGATGCACCGGACTGCTGGTTTACCGCTTGAACGTCGCCGTTAGCGAAGTGGCGGAAATCACGGTTCCCGATTTTCTGAACACCGGACAACTGATTCAGCGGTTGCTCGAAAACTGGTCCAAAGTGCTCCTGATTCAACGCACGATCCAGCCGGAAGAGCGGCTCCGGTTGATCGATGAAATCAAAGCCAATTCCACCGATCCCCAAATCCAGGCATTTCAGCAAACACCAGCCTCGACCGAACAACGGATCTATTTTGACGCTCTCCTCAAGGCGCGGACTCAATTCATCGACCTCCGCAGCCAGTATTTTGACACGGTGACCAAGGGAGACATGAATGGGGCGGAGGGGATTCTCAATGAGCAACTGATCCCTGCATTCAGGGGCTATCGCAAAAGCGCCGACTCGCTCTACGCCTTGACGGCAAAAATCGGCAAGAGCCGCGCGGAGCGGGTGGTGCAAACCTCGAATATCGTGGTGCTGGGAGCTGGCATCCTCGCGGTGCTGGCATTTGTCGCGGGTTTCCTGCTT
>JAYWDF010000282.1:0-2104 GCA_043779985.1 Akkermansiaceae bacterium
AACGGCGAACCCTCCCACAACAATTCCTTCGGCACCCAAATGCGGACCTTCTTGGATTTTGCCTGCGCTTTGCCCTGATCCGCCCGCCATTGCTTCCACCCCTCCCGCGCATGACGCGACGAGGTGATCGAATGCTTTCCATCTTTGCTCACAATTAATCATGCGATAATTTCTGGGATCATAAAAGACTTTTTTAAGGCCAGAGCCGTGATGTGGAAAAATCGGGCGCTGCGCTGGTTTTTCCACATCACGGCACCACAACTCACTAACGTTAAGTTGTTTCTGGTCATCCTGAGGCCGAGGGTTGGAAACCCTGGACCCGTGAGCCCCGATCAGGGCACAAAAATTCTTCACGAATAAAAAAAATCTGGCGGAGCAAATTATTTTCATCACATTATCACGAAGTGAAGTATGCCGCCATGGCGATTTCAATCAATCGCCGCCAAACGGCATCGAATTCGCTGCGACATGACCACGCCTGACCCAGAATTCACCCTCCAGGTGACGGGAAAATCCTTTTACGGAGCGGTCGTCGCGCCACCCGAACTTCTTCCGGCGTTGATCGATTCCATCCTATCACAGCGATCAGCAAAAGAACTTCATACCGCCTTGGTCGGAACAATTCCCGGATTCAATCAGGCGGAAAACACAGTAGGGCGATGGTTAGCCAAGACGAGATCTTGGCTCGGTCTGCCAGCTCGGGGCAGAGGCAAGCCTTCGAGGCAATACTTGCACGACGTCGACAATTGGCACGCCGCCAATGGCCACCCAACTCCTGACGACATACGGGCCGGCTGGCTTCCGTCACACCGTGGAGGAAAACATTCCACAGCGTCCACACTCGATGTGGACGTTTCTCCGTCTTCGATTGGGTCAAAGACAAAGAGAAAACCCGCTTCATCGGATACTGCGACCATCATCATTGCCGTTAATCCAGGGGCGCACCACTACAATGGCCACGGCCTCGCCCTTGCATTCGATGTCCTTGTCAGCAGCGGGGTGTCGCCGATCATCGCGACACCCGATCAATTCTCTTTTTTCAAACACCTTGTTCCAGATGTCGAGATGATCCACTGGGATGGCAGCGACGCCCTCGAGCAGCTCAACGAAATGTTGCGCATGGCCGTTGCTAGCGGCCGCCCCCTCATTCTCGACCAACCATCACACCTCCATTTTCAAACCATCCAGGATCTGCTTGCGGAGACTTCCGTGTCGTGGAAACTCCACATCGTAGGCCTCGTGGCCTCCCTACCGGACCGGATCGCCATACGCGAGGCGATGATCGGGCTGGATTCCACCATCTCACACACCCGCATCCATTTAGAATACGAAAGCGAACGCTGGAATCCAGAAGAGAAAAGGATCATGCTCGCGGACATGGCTCTTCGTGGCATTGTCGCAACGGTGGAAGTGCCGGGTCTCACTTTGGACCAAATCGCATGGATGTCGATGCTTTCCCCTGATTCGAAGCGGGGGCCATTCATGGACACACGGAGCACAATCGCCCATCGAACGTCCATCTACATGAATAATTGGAATTTGGTCCGGGAATCCATGACCAACGCCCTCAAAACAGCGATTCCAGAAATATTCCCACTTGAAATCGCCCTTCCCATTCCGGCGCGAACGAGGTGATGACGTAACTCCGAAGTTTCGCAACCATGATCCCGGAAATCCTGCTGGCGATCCGGCGATCAATCGGTGGAATGGCAATGCGTCATCGACCGGGGACGCTTCCGTTTGCGTTCATGTCTTTGTTAAGAAGCCTGGCTACACCTGCTAAAATCCCAAACCCTGCCCCGAATCTCATCTCAAGCGAGGAATGCATCCCCCTCAACGCTAACAGCCTGGAACTTCGTCGGCAAACTTCGAGTTTTACAGCTCTTCGCCGCGAAAAGCCGAATGCGTTTGTCGGTTGCGTTGCCCTTCCATCCTGCGTAGGCAAAATGCCGATTTTGTTCGTTTACACCAAGCTTGCTTGATGGTCGTATCAAGGAGCCTTGATTGAGGCTCCATTATTTGAAAGTCCTGCTGTCATTTACCGGCTTCCACGACCCCTTTGCCGCATCCTCGACGACTGGTGAAATGCGGGCGGGACCGATTC
>JAYWDF010000283.1:0-16478 GCA_043779985.1 Akkermansiaceae bacterium
GCCTTGCTGATCATTTTCCGTCGGTCGCATCAGATTGAAAATTTGGAATCGGTCGTCCGGATGGATCTGTCGCCACACCTTGCGCAGGGAAGGCTTGGCGCGAGATCCGGTCCATCCGAGTGTGGAGGCGATTCGATCACCAATATTGAGTTGGAATGGTTTTGGAAAGCACTCCCAAGTGTCGAATTCCGCCGCAGTCATGGAGTCGGTGAGGCGCTCCGAGAGACGCTCAACGTGACGGGCGGTTTGGATCGACTTCAGATTGAAGCTGAAAAGCGCGATCAGGAGCAAGGCAACGGAGAGGGTGACCCCCATCGCGGCGAGACGCCGGGCGGAAAGCGATCTAAGCCAAAAGTCGGCCGGGTAGTCCACACCTAGCAGCGCGACGGTTTTTTCGCTCTGATCGAAAATCGGAACAACGGCACTGAACCAAACGCCCCATTCGTCACGATCGGGGCCGGTGAAGGTGGAGTTTCCAGCAAGTTCGCTTTGCCACTTTTCCGGATAGTCTTCGACAGGTTGGCCGGGGGGCGAAAATGTTTCCGTGTTGGTAGGGTCCTCCGAATCCACGAGAAAAACCAGCCGGTTGCTCCGCATTCCCAAGATGTAGGTGAAGCGGGTGCCGGGCAGAGCCTTGCGGATTTCGAGCAACTGGGAGCGAAGGGCTCGTACCGGAAGGGTTGTGACTTCGTCGGAGTGGCCTTGGATTTTCGCGAGGGTTTGCAAATCGATGCTGTTGGCACCAAGGTGCAATGCACTGAGAAGTGTCGTTTTTTTGTCCTTTTCAGCCTCGGTTCCTAACCAATGGGCCAGCAGTGCGCCATTGATCGAGGTGAAGACCACGGCAGCCAGAATGACGGAGGTGCCGATTTGGCGCCGCCGCCGCAGATCGCGGGTGAGTTGGTGGCGGTCTTTTTGATAGATAAGCAGCCAGAGCATGACGCAAAGACTGATGCTGCATCCTGTAGCCATGCCCAACGCGGCAAGGAATGCGATCCGCGGTGCGGAGAATCCTTGACCAAAGACGTCATAGGCTTCCTCCATTTGCCCGGGCAGGAAGCAAACCGCCGTGATGATGGTGAGCAGGAGCGCCGTGGTGAGCGGGCGGACGCGCTTGGGGATTCCCGGCGGCGGATTGCCATATTGCGCGATTTTCCAACCGCCGCTGAAGGTGACACCAAGTATGGGGAGGATGAAAAAGGGCGAGGTCGGACTGGCGACCCCTGAGATGAAGGTGATTCCAAAAATGGCGACCATCCCGGCCCATTTAAAAACAAAGGTCGCCCGGTGATTTCCGACCAGTGGCGAAATGCTGAACCCGAGGAGCGCGGTTGAGAATGCGGCGCCCAATAGCGCGTGGGTGAGCACAACTGAGTCACCCAAGTGAAGGGCGAAAACCAGGATCCCAAACCACGCCTTGAGGGCAAGGGTGGTGAGTGCGATACCGAGCAACGGCCAACGCGATGCCAGTCGATGTTCACGGAATTGAAAGTAGCAACTAACCGCTGAAGCGAGCAGAAATATTCCGGTGAGAAATACGAGGTAATCCATGAGGTTCTGGGGTATCGTTGGAGTTCACGATCAGTCGATGCGGATCGTGAAGCCGCGCAGTGCCAAGTGGAGGGCGTCCAATTCGACGGTTGGAGTTCGTGCCACGGCTTGGTTTTAGGGCTCGAACTGGGGTGTTTCGATGAAAAAATCGCGAAGAATTGCTGCAATGGTCAAATCGGAGGTCCCTTCCTTCTGGGTTGATGGCCCAGAGCGGATGAGCCGGTTGAACCGGAGCAAAATCCAGTTCGCCGCAGAATATTTGTAAGAGGGGATTCATTGTCGCGCCGGCCGAATCCGCTCGCCAGTGGGCTCGGATGATGGTGGACTTCGGGCCGGGTTCATGGATATTTTCAAGACGATACTGAAGGTGTTGGTGATTGCCTTCGTGTATCTGGGAATCGGTCCGGCGCTGGGCTACTATCTGAAAGGCAAAGATGTCGCGCGACGGGTCACCTTGGGATTCATGGCGTGGTGGTTGGTGCGGCCGCCGTCGGATTTCACGCTGATGCTCTATTCGATTGAAACTTACCGGGGGCATGTCCGCGGTTTCCAGTTCAATTATCTCGAGGCGATTGCGATGGGTTTGGCGTTGGCGGCTATTTTGGAGAAGCGGAAGGATTTCACGTTTTTTCCTCCCGGACTCTGGGCATGGATTCTTTGGGTGATCGTGGGTACCCTGTCGGTGTGGGGGGCCATGAATTCGGTCTACGCCCTGATGCCCGCGTTTAAATACGCAAAAATGGCGTTCATATTTGTGGGTGTGTTTGCAGCGTTGCATGATGAAAGAGACGTGATGGCGGTCATGAGGGGCTTCGCCATTGCGCTGATTGTTCAGGTGATTATTTGCCTGTGGGGACGCTATGTGCGGGGTGGTTTTCGGGTGATGGGGTGGTTTGAGCATCAGAATCCAATGGCGATGTGGTCATACACGATTGCGTTTCCAATACTGGCGCTGGCGATTTCCAAAGAGACGAAGCCGCGTGATGTAATTTTGTTTTTCTCAGCCTTCGCCTCGGCCGGAATCGTGGTGGTTCTCTCCGTTTCACGAGGGGCCCTCGCCGGGTTCGGCGTTGGTACCGCATTGGTGATGTTAGCGGCATTGCTTCAGGGATTTACCGTCCGCCGCCTGGTGCTTGGGGGGCTGATGGTTGTGGGCGGGACTTTGGTGATGTTGAAGGCTGCCGATACTTTTATGAATCGAGTGGGTGTGGATAGTTCGCCCAAAAATGACTTGAGATACGCGTTGAACAAGCAGGCGGCGGCGATGCATGACGATCATCCACTGGTGGGAATCGGTTGGAACAATTACGGATTGGCGAACAGCAGGCCGCAGGGGCTGAAATACTCACAAGTCCTGGAGCATTGGGAGCAGGACCGTGGCAGGACGATCTATCCCGAAATGTACCGGGCAAATCCGCTGACGGAGAGTCTCTATTGGCTAATCCTTGCCGAAAACGGAACGCTAGGCCTGATCGCGTTCCTCTTGTTTGCCGCGGTCACCCTGTGGCATGGGTTCAGATCTACGTTTGTGTTTTGGAAATCATCGCTCGGCCTGTGCTTTTTTGCCATCACAGTTTCCTTGGCGATCGGCTATTTCCATGGTCAGGTGGAACGCGTACTCACGCAGACTAAGAATCTAACGACATGGATCATTCTCTGCGCCATCCTTGCTCGAGCCGAGTGGTGGCGGCGGCAGACCAAGGCTGCAAGGCGCCAGCCTTGATCACTGCTGACTGATGGGAATCGTTACGACTGGATTCTGATTGCTCCCAACAACCTGGGCTCCGGCACTTGCTGCGATGCTGCGTGCGGCGTCCTTGAACACCAGTTGGACGGTGGACTCCAGCAAGCCCAGCGGACGGCGCGGAATCCAGACGATGTCACCTGGCTGAAGTAGCACGTTGCTTTCCTTTCCAGTCAGGATTGCTTTCAAATTCACCGTGGCGGCGCTGGGTTTGTCCAGCGTTCCCCGGACGACGACGATTTGATCCAGATAGGCGTCTTTTGCAGGTCCCTTGCCTTGGGCGATGCAGTCCACCAAAGTCAGCGAATCCTTGTAGCCGATGGCTTGGGGCGCCGTGACTGCCCCGAGAAGCAGGACTGTGGACGACGTGGAGGAAGGGAGATAGACGAAATCATTATGGTGTAAATAGATGTTTTGCGAGGTATCTCCCGACTTGATCAGCTTTTCGAAATTGACAGGAAGGATATCCCCGTTGCGGATGACCACGCTGTTGGAGAGATCCGCGAGTTCCTCGGTCGAGCCGGAAAAACTGGAGGTGAAAAGCCCGCCGGATTGAGAAATGGCTTCCAACAAGGTGGTGGGCTGGCGGAGAGGGAAGATCCCCGGCTTGAATACGCGTCCAAGGATCCAGTATCGGCGTGAACGGACCTCGACAAGACTGACGTTGACCAGCGGATTTGTATAGTCACGCTTAAGAGCTTCCGTTAGTTTCTTCGAGAACTCCGCTTGGGTTAGTCCTTCTGCGTGGACTCCGCCGGCGAGGTTGTAATAAACCATGCCGTCAGGCATCACAAAGGTCCGGGCGAGTGTCCCGGGAATCTCGGCGATTTCGATTTCCACAATATCGCCCGGACCCAGAATATAGGGTTCTGTCGGAGGGATCAGCAGTTTGCGGTCGAGCGATCGGTTGATTTTTACGTTGTTGAAAGTGAGGTTCTTGACTGTTTGATTTCCTTTCCGCAGGTCGAATTCGGATTTCGGAATGCTCTGCTGGCAGGCGCAGGCCATCAGAAGACAGAAGGACGCAACCCATCGGGTCAATTGTGAGTGGATGATGGTCATGGCTTTAGAGCTGAGTCGACGTTGAGGTTGATCCAGCTGGTAGAGGCACTGGTGACAAAAGCGGAGAGGGCGCCCTTGAGAATGTCCTCGGCAGCCGCCCACGGTCTGTCGGCAATGTAAACGATGTCTTTTGGCTGGAGCTTGAAATCACTTTCCTTGGCCGCGAGGATGTTTTTCATGTTGATGACGAAGGTCTGCGGTTTGTCAAAACTGCCGCGGATGACGAGAATCTTGTCAGCCCATGCGCGGTCGGTCAGGCCGGAGCGGCGGGTGATTGCGGAAACCACGCTGGCATCGGGGGTGAGGCCCTGGACTCCCGGCGAGGCTACCGCACCAAGGACATAGTAGTCATTGCTGATATTGGACGCGATGTAGATAAAGTCGTTAGGCTCGACCTCGATGTTACGGCCCATTTCCCCATCGTGGAGGAGGCGTCGGAAATCGACTTGCAGGCGCTGACCGTTGCGTGAGATGAACGAGCGATCGAGGTCGGCGAGCTCGACCGTGTTTTTCTCAAACAGTCCGGTTTCGATGCCACCCGCGTGAGCGATGGCTTCCACGAGGGTGATAGGGCGCTCGAGCGTGACGACTCCGCGGTTCACGACCTTGCCGAGGATGGTGTAACGTTTGGATCCGACTTCCTGCGGTGTGATGATGACGCGCGGCGAGCGGAAGCTGGTTGAAAGTCCTTTTTCAATGGCGAGACGGGCTTCATCCAGGGAGAGACCCGCGACCTTGATGTTTTGCGCTTCCAGATAACTGATCGTGCCATCCGGAGAGATTCGGAAACCCGGCCGATCCAGTTCCGGGCGACCGTAGAGCGAGAAATTGACGACATCGCCAGGCCCCAGTTCGAATCGCGTGCGCCATGAGGTGGGCGAGGGGTGTGGTTGGTTTCCGGGAACGGCCGCAGTCGGGGCTTGGCCGTGAAGCAGGGCGATACCCATGGCCTGGAGGAGGGGGGCTCGAAGGCGGTGTTTCATGTCGGTTGGGAGCGGGAAAATCGCTTGGCTAGAAAGTCGGAGAGCAGTTCAGCCGCTTGGCGGATCGCGCCGCGGGGGTATTCCGTGAGGGCGACGGTGCCGTTACAGGGGGGGAGGTAGGCCTCAGTAGTGGACCGGAGTTTGTGAAGTCGCTTGAGGGATTCCTTGTTGCCCGAAACGACTGAAATCCAGTGGTTAATCTGCGGGAGGAGATCCCGGGCGTCGCCGTTAGGAAACGAGGCCGCGCGAACTAACGTCGCCGTGTAATTTCGAGTCGAGAGCTGGACCGGGTATGCGACGGACTGCGGGCAGGCGAACCAATCCAGGGATGCCGGGCGCTGGTGGTCGTTCCAGAGCGGATCGGGAGTCAAATCCAATACTCGAATCGGTTTTCCTGTGTCCTTCCATGCAGCCTCTGCCAGCATGATCCAGAGGCTGCGTTCATCGGCCGGTTCGATCGCCTGTGTCCACAACATCAGATGGAAGGAATTTCTCAATCTTCGTGCCAGATAGGTTAGCCAGAATTGCTCGATGGATTCCTGGGCCTCGGCTTCGCGGGAATTGGAAATGTTCGCAATTAACGGGGCCTGGGCTGCGGCACAGCATTCCAGCACCGAGCGCCTTGATGACCTGTGAGTGAGCAGGAGTGTGACCATGGTGGCGAGGACCGCGCCAAGGACGCCGCCCAGAACTCCCAATAGAGCGGGCTTTTTCAACATCGAGGAAGGGGTGATTCGGCGTGGATCCGGAGCTTGGAAAACCTGCCAATATCCGGGTGCTCCGGATGCGAATATCTCCGCTTCCTTGAGACGGTTACTCATCAGTGACAACCCTTCGGTGATGGTTTTACGTTTGTCCTGTAATGCGTTGTAGTTGCTGATGATTCCGGGAAATTCCTTGAGTCTGTCTGCGGCAATCCGGTGGGCCTCTTCAAATGATTTGATCTGGCTGGTTGCCGCAACGTATTCATTGCGAAGGCCGATGATCGAAAGATAGAGCTGATTTCCGAGTGGGGTTCCGGTGTAGGCTTCAAGTTCATTGCTGCCCTTGTTGTTGCCGAGTTTCTCGATCTGTCCGTTGAGATATTCGATGCTCTGCAACTTCGTTTGAACGAGAGGATTGGCATCGGTGTAGGACGCGCGCAGATTGGCCAGCTCCTCCTTGGCCGTCTTGAGTTGCAGTTCAATCGGGCTTTGGCGTTGGATTTGCTCGTTGAAATTCTTCAATTGTTGCTCTTTGGACGCGGCTGAGGTGCGCGCGGCTTCGAGCTGCATGTCGATCTGAGAGAGTTGTCCCAATGCGGCCGCCACCTGGCTATCACCTCCGAGGTAATTCTTCTCCTTGGAGAAATTCAGGATCTCCTGGTTCGTTTCATCGATCTGTTTTCCGAGATCGGAGACCTCGGCTTGGAGGATGGCACGAACCGCATGGGCTTCGGTTTGCTGGAGACGCTGGGTGTAGGCATTGATTTCCTCAGCCCAAATACTAGTGAACGTTATGGCATCTTCGGCACTGAAAAGAGAATGATAGGTGATGTAGAAAATATCGGTGCCCTCAAGCTGCTTCGCCTCGGTGTAGGCTCGGGCGGCACCTCCATCGAGCTTGTTATTCGCGCGGGTGGCCGCAAGGTCGAGCGGTTCCGACGCGAGGAGAGTGGCCAAAAGGGTCGCATCGTTAAGGTCCACCGGACGATAGGCCTGGCCAGTTTCGGAGGTTCTA
Organism: Akkermansiaceae bacterium; assembly: GCA_043779985.1. Taxonomy (GTDB): domain Bacteria; phylum Verrucomicrobiota; class Verrucomicrobiia; order Verrucomicrobiales; family Akkermansiaceae; genus Luteolibacter. Next base: position 7,060 of record JAYWDF010000283.1, read on the forward strand.
ACCGTCTGCGGGACTCTGCGCTTGATCAACGATGCCGAGATGGCGAAGGACGGTTGCGTCAATCGAACGCCTGCCATGGTGCCGAGAGTGCCCATGACGATCATGCCGATGAGGAACCAAGGCCAGCGTGAAAGCACACCTGCGATCAGTCGAACAGGGTCGAAGGGCAGGGGAAATCCAAATTTTGGCGGAGCCTTGAGACCGTGCTTCTCGGCGTTCGGCGTTGGTTCTTCGCCGAATGACGCGGGTGACCCCGGAGAGGAGTCGAAGGGAGTGCGGTAGCTCGTATTTTGGATAAGTTAAATATTAAGTTTGCCCGGGGTGTTTGGCAAGGGTGAAAAGGGGTCTCGAAGGAGGGCCTGAATCGTAAATGAGAACGAGATCTTGAAGGATTCCAATGACATCGAATCGCGGACTTTCGCCATCAGCACAGCCTCGGGCCGGGGCTTGCCTTGAGCGATAAAGTCGACGAGCGCGCTCGACAACGCGCTGGAATTGTCGGGCTCAAAGCGCCATGCGGGGGGCAGTAGATCCTTCATTCCATCGCGATCACTGCCAAGGACCGCGGTGCCACAGGAAATGGCCTCCAGCATGACAAGAGGAAGCCCCTCGTAGCGTGAAGGAATCACGAGAGCGTCCAATGCGGGGTATAAAATGGCGGAGTCGGACCAGGGTAGGACCGTTCCGGAGAGCTTGAGGTCCTGGATCATCGCTTGAAGTGCCTCAGAATCAGGACCCTCTCCCGCAAAGACGAGGTGACACGACTTCGACAAGGATGGTTCTGCGGCGATTGCCTGTGCCAGCAGGTGTTGCTGCTTTTGGCGGAATTCGATGCGGCCAATCGTGCCGACAAGTATCTTGTCCACGGGTAAGCCGAGATTATTCCGTGAGGCCAACTTGTCGGATGTTCGAAAGCGCGCGGTATCGACCCCGTTGTAAACGATGTGGATCGGCGCGGTCGCTCCACGGCGTGTGAGGAGAGACGCCATCGATTCTGTGATGGTGATGAACGAGTCCGGCAGCTTAAAGAGGCTGGTGGAGAAACAATCGCGCAGCGCACCTAACTTGGCGCCCATTTCCGCATTCGAGTGAGGAACGGGAATGTAACTGGTGGAAGGGATCCCCCCGAGGCGGGCCGCATGGAGGGCGAGCGAGGAGTGCTCGATGTTTCCCTGGATGGCGACAACGAGCGACGGGCCGAGCTGGCGAAAACGCCCGGCGAGCGTCCGGATGCGGGAAGGCCGCAGGCGGTTGCGGAGCGCCTCAAGCTTTGACGAGTGGTAGTCGAGCCTCTCGAGTGTGAGTTGTGGATAGAGGGTGGCGAGGGCACTTACCTTTTCACACAGTTTGTCGTTCGCGGCAGATGCGAGGAAATAGACTGGGGCTGGAGAGTCCGCGAGGACCGCCTCGAGACCTAGCAGGCTCATCACCTCGTGGCCACCGAAGACCGGGCTGTCATCGTAAAAGAGCAGGCTCATGGCGTTAGAGTCGCGAGAAGGAATGCTTCGATTTGGCGCGTTATCGGCTCGACATCGAAGCGGGCGCGCACCTCGGCGAGGCTTGTGGCGGCGATGTTTACGCGGAGTTCTTGCGAGGAACCCAGCTCGGTGATGCGCGTGGCATAGAGCTCGGGATCGGCCGTTCCGGCGACGAGACAGTTGAGACCGTGGCGTGCCAATTCCGGTTGGCCGCCGTCAAGTGAGGTGATCACGGGCAGGCCGGAGGCCATGGCTTCGAGCGGAGTGAGCGCGAAAGGCTCGCCCCAGTTGGAGGTGAAAAGGAGGGCGTCGTATTGCGAGTAAAGTTGCCGCATCTCGGCTGCGGGCGCGAGTTTCCGGTGCGCGTGTCCAGCGAGTCCGAGGGTGGCGATCTCCGCATCGATGAGGGCGATGTAGGCGGGATCACCGTGGCCGTAGAGATCGAGTGTTAGGTGGTTGAGGCCGCGGCGGTGGGCGGCGGCGAGCGCGCGGACGGCGGTTAGCGGATCCTTGTCTTCGGATAGGCGGCCCACCCAGAGGAGCTTCTCAAAGCGGGATTGGTCCTGTTTGACTGAAAACGCGGTGGTTTCGATGCCACAGTGAATGACACTGGCGTGACCGACCGGCCAGCCTTTCGATGTGGTGAGATCACGCATGAAGGCGCTGCAAAAGTAGATGCGCTTGAATTTGAGCTGATCCCAGGAATGCGTCGGAGTTGTCCCGTTCAGCAGGCTGCGGACTCCCAGCAGGCTGAGAGCAGTGCGCAGAAACGAGCGTGATTTCGAGCCGGCAGCGTTCCACCAGGAAAGCCAAACGTCTGCGCGGACGCTGCGGGCGATCCAGTGGTCGGACACATCATAGACGAGGGGAATATCCCCTTGTTCGAGCCGCAGGAGCAGGGATTTGGAAATTCCTCCCATATTCCAAACGTGAATCAGGTCGGGGCGGATCCTGGCGATTTCCTGTTGGAGCGTCTCATGGTTGTGCTTTTCCTGGGCGTAGAGCCTGTGGATGGGAAGCCATGGATTGCCATACATGCCGTTGATTTTCAGCGTTCTTGAAATGGCGGGCTCCGGCATGCCGACGCGACCGGGCACGTAGTGGTCCGAGGTGAGCACGTGGACTTGATGGCCGGCCGCCTGGAGCCGTTCGCAAATGTCGCGGCAGCGGATCTCATAACCGCCGATCTCGTGGGGTGGATAGAGATTGGTGATGACGAGGATTTTCATGAGTCGCGACGATAGAATTCCCAGCCTGCGTGGTGTCCGTCGCGGCGCCCGAGTCGCTGGGCGAGACGGACGGCGACGGCATAAGGAATGCCGGTGATTTGGTGATTCATGAGGCACCACTTCGAGTCGCGGATGGCATCCTTGAACAGACCTAGGAGGACGAAATAGTGATAGTTCACATTTCTAGGAAGCGTCGTACTGGTCGCGGCCATGGCCTTGGCGTCACCGAACGAGCGCTTGTAGGACTGCCGCAAGGTGTAATTGTGGGAGTGCATTGCCACAGACTCGATCGCATAGAGGATCTCAAATCCACTTGCGGTGAGGCGGCGGGTCCATTCGTCGTCTTCAGCGTATTGCAGATCCTCGCGGATGGGGACTTGATCGATGACAGACCGGTGGGTCACCGAACTGACCATGCTGAAGAAGTGCTCCCAGTGCTTGGATTCACGGTCCGGGCCGAAGCAACGGGCGTAATCGTGGGCGAACACTGCTTGGCAGTCCGGGCGGGGGACTTGGCGGGAAAACGCGGCGCCGAAGCGAGGGTTCTCGAGACAGGGTTTGATGAGCTCGGTGAGCCAGTTTCTCCCAACAGGCGTGGCGTCGGCATTGAGATAGACGATCCAATCGTGAGAGGCTTCCCGGGCTCCCCGATTCAGGACCACTCCCGGGACGTAGGTGCCCGGAGCGATTTGAATGAGCTTGGCCCGCCCTGTGTTTTGGATGATTTTGATAGACCCGTCGGTCGATCCTGAATCGATCACGATGAGTTCGATCTCACCCTCATAGTCCTGGGCAAAGAGTTGCTTCATGGTCTCGCCAATGGCCCATGCCTCATTGAAACTGCGCATGACGACGGAGACGGCTTTAGGGAATGGCATCATGAGTGACGGGCTTCAGCGAGTTGATAGATTTCCTCAAGCCGGGCATTAACGGCTTTCCATGTATATTGACGGGTCATTTTCGAGTAGCCGGCGGTGGCGAGCGAGTGGCGGAGTTCCGGCTCGTTCGCAAGGCGGGCCATCGCCGCGGTGAGTGCCGCGGCATCGCCCGATGGAAAATGGAGGCCGTCTTGATCGTGGGCGATGAGCCGCTGCAAGCCGCCGATGTGTGAGGCGATCACGGGCAGTCCGGATGCCCAGGCCTCGAGAACGACGATGCCGAACGGCTCGTGGCGTGACGGCAGAACGAAGGCGTCCAGCGCGGCCAGAAGATTACAGTGGAGCGGGGATTCCGCGATGACGGCGGGGTGGAGGGTGATCCGTGACTCGAGTTGGTGGCGGGCGATGAGCTCGACAATTTGCTGCTGATAGGCAGATGCCGTGACGGGGCCCCCCAAGAGAAGGCGGAAGGGGCGACCAGGCTGCCCGGCGACGAGGTTGGCAAAGGCTTCGACAAGCAGGAGTTGGTTCTTCTGCGGATCGATGCGGCTGAGGCAACCGAAGGCTATGGCATCTTCCGGCCAACCGAGGATCTTCCTGCCGGCGGCGCGATCACCGTGCGCGAAGGACTCCGGGGTAACCCCGTTAGGTAGGTGGTAGACGCGGTCGTGGGAGAGTGCGTTTCTGGCCTTTTCGTATTCAGAGAATCCGACGCACAGGACGGCATCGGCGTCATCCAGCAGGTGGCGCGAGCGGAAAATGGCTCCGAACGGTTTTCCCCACTCGAGGTGTCCTTGCTGGGCTTCCACAACCGATGCCGCCTCGGCCGGGGGGACATCGAAAACATTGCCGTGAAGCGTGGCGACGAACGGCTTCTTCCTGAGCCGGGAGGCGGTTAGCACCGCGCCACCCATGCGCTTGAGAACGTGGGCATGGTAAATTCGAACGTCACGCGCGGCGAGCAGGTGGAAGAAAAGATCGAGCGAAAGCAGGTTTCCGCCCTTCTTATCCAGTGCGTGGATTTCGGCAGGTGAAAGACCGAGAAATGGATAGCTATAGCGGTATCGGCGGATCGGGATGTCCCGCCAGACTTCCCGCGGGGTTGGGGCGAGAGCCCGCGAGGTGTGGATTTCTGGGTGGTCGCCGAGGGCTTGCTGCTGTTTGCAGAGATTGTAAATCACGCTTTCGGTTCCGCCCCATTCGTCAAGGGCAAAGCGGCGCGGGATGTGGAGGATGCGTGACATGGGAAATAGGGCGGAGCGGATCGATCAGGCGCTTGCTGCCGCCTTCATGACTGGAAAAATATCCGTGAGCGCGCCGACGGGAAGTGTGTCGTCGCTATTGGAGAGCCAGGCCGCAGCGCTATCGGTGTGTTCGGGAGCGTAGCCGTGCATGGCGGTGACTTTGCGCTGGTTAAGGAACGATGGGACGAACAGCGAACCAGAGGGTAGCAAATAGAAGAGCTCTCCATACTTTCGATCCGGGAAGAGACAGCCATAGCCGGCCAATCGCTCGTCAGTTAGAATCTCGCCGTCTGGTTGCTCGCGCAGCCAGGCGGTGGCGGTCTGGCGGGAGGCTTCGTCGGAAAACCAAAAGCGCGCCATGGTGGAGTCCCATACCGCGATGTAGTCGCGACCGTATTTGAGCCCGAGTTTCTCCCAGCGGGGGAGCATGTCGGAACAGGTGTGCACGTCCGCCATGCCGTGATCGCTGAAAAGGTGGATGCGGACGTCCCGGTAGTGACGGGAGGCGAGATCGGCGAGTGACTGGAGATGGACGGCGAATTGATCGAATGCGGCGTCTACTTCCGGGTGATTGACTCCGTATTTGTGCATCACTGCATCCAGTCGGGCGGTGAACAGATAGAGCAGTTCGACGTTACCCTTCTCAATCTCGGCGCGGGCGTGGGCGATGTTGTCCGGATCAGAGTTCCTCCAATTAGAGCGCACCCAGGGTTTGCCGGATGTCTGCCAGTGTTCGAAGATGGTGGTCTGCCCTCCGGTGATGCCGCCGGGTTCGTAGATGTCCTTTTTCTCCGAATAATCGAGATACGGCAATTTCGAAAACGGCACGCTGTAGAGCTGGAAATAACCGGTGTAGCCTTCGCGTCGCGCGATGAATTTGGAGACCTTGTTCCGAATGCGATGGTGTCCGGCGATGATTTCCGGCAGGCCACCGAGTGGCCGCAGATAGGTGAATGGCGAGGCTCCGGCAGCCGCCTTGATGAAGAACGAAAAGTGCCGGTGCTCGCTGGGAATAGCGCCTGTGAGAATCGTCGGATCGCAGGTGGATGAATATCCGAGCAACGTCTCACAGCGATTGCGGACAGGCAGTAAATTCTCTGCGAAGCGGCGGTGCGAGGCCATCGCCCAGCCAAGTGCGTCGGCGAAGATAAATAGATCGATGCGTGGCTTCATTCCGCCTTGGAATCGGTTAGCTTCTTGATGAGCTGGATGAGTTGCAGTGGCGAAAACGGCTTCCCAAAAACCTCGAGCGCGCCCTCTTTCCGCAGATTCTCGACGACTTCGGGCGTCGCACGACCGGTGACGAAAATTACGGGAAGGTTCTCACAACCCGGGATTTGATGCAGTTCGCGCATGACATCGGGACCGCGCAGGTCGGGCAGTTCGAAGTCGAGGATGACGAGATCCGGCCGCTGGCTTCTAGCGCTCTGGATCACGCCCGCACCGGTGGTGAAAAAGCTGCCGTGGATTCCATTTCGCTGAAAGTGGATCTGGTAGAGTTTGGAGATGACAAAGTCATCTTCGGCGACAAGGACATTTTTCATTTGAGGAGATCCAGGGTGATGATGGTGCAGTCGTCTTCCAGCGTGGATCCGTAGTGCTGACGGATTCTGTCGCGCAACCGGTCCCATAGATCCTGAGGCGAGCCTGTTCGTCCTTCGTCAATGTGCTCGACGAATCGCTGCCACCCGAAGTCCTCGTCGCGGCGATCCCACTCATAGCATCCATCGGTCACGAATACGAGCCGCTCGCCACCTTCCGCGGTGGCATGATCACTGGTGTAGGTCACCTCGGAAATGATGCCCAGAGGCGGTCCGGAGGGCTGGAAAAAACTGCGCGAGCCGTCGGCTTTGTAGAAAAACGTCGGGCAATGTCCCGCACTGGAGTGCTCGAGCGACTTTCCATCCGCGGAGACCCGTGCGATAGCGCAGGTAATGAACATCGTGAGGTCTCCGAGTTGTTGGCACAGCGTCCGGTTGATGGTTTCCAACATGCCATTTGCCGAAGGAATGTTCAGCGACATCTCGAATGCCGTTCTGAAAATGCTTGCAAGCAAGGCTGCGGATACTCCTTTGCCCATCACGTCGATCATTGCAACGACCAGATTTCCCGCCGCGTCGGTTTTCGCAATGGCGTAGTCACCCGCGATGGTCAGTGAACTCTCTTGATAGATCGAGGCGATCCACCGATCTGAATCCGGTGCCGGTAAAATCGGAAGCAGTGCTTTCTGAATCTCGACGGCGATTTCAAGTTCCCTTAAATCTTTTTGGGATTCATCACGGATGTTAGCCAAATGGGTATTCGCGCAGGCGATGCCGCAGAGGTCGGCAAGCGTCCGCAAGGTGCCTAGGGAGCGGCGCTTGCTCTCGGTGATGCCGGGCTTGCGAAGCGCGATGAGTGCTCCGAAGTGAATGCCTCCGGCGACGATTGGGAAAACGCATCCTGCACCGACAGAGTGCAGAGCCACAAAGTTGATGTTCTGCCGGGAGAGGTCTTCGTAATCCTCCCAAACCGTTTCTCGGGTCAGCGCTCCGAGGCTTTTCAGGGTGGGATCCGCATCGTTTTGATCGAGAAACCAAGTGGCCGTGCCGAGCAAGTTCCGGATGGTATCCGGGAGGGTGACGGAGCTCAGGAAAAAGATCCGGTCAAGCGGGTGGAGAGAAAGAAATTCTTCCAGCGAGCTGCCGATGAAATCGCGAAGATTGGCATTCTCGATGAGATTCTCCGTCAGTCGGTGGAATACCGTCAGGCTTTCATAACAGGATGACAGTTCGTCGAGGATACTGTCGATTTCCGGGGTGCTCGGGAGTGAAAGACCGCGGTTTGGATAGTATTTCATCAGCTCAAGGCGGAAGCCTTGCGCACCGCGCCACGAGTGGACTTCGTCCGCGAAGCTGGCCAGGATGAACAGTCCGCGCCCGGATTCAGCTGTGGGATCTTCTGGCAAGGCGGGTGAGTTCAACAGTTCGTCAGGCGGACCGCTGCCGGGGTCTGTCGCACCGAGACTGATGGAGTTTTGGGAGATACTCCATTCGACGGTCACCATCTGGTGGGGATCGCTTTGCGCGCCATGGAAAATCGCATTAAAGACCAGTTCGCTGAATACCAACCGCCATTGTGTTAACTCGGTTTCGGGCAGATTTTCGCCCGCCAAGGTGTCAATGAAGCGCTGCCGCAGCGGGGCGACGAGAGTCGGGTCGGCAGCGATCGAGTAGCGAGTGACGCCGACGGGATCTTGCAGGGTGATTTGGGTGCTCATGACGCTGAGGGCGTGCACGCCAGATCGGAAGATTTAAGCCGGCGGGTGAAGGCCACGATGGAATCGATGAGCGTTTCAGGCGGGAGTGATGCCTGATAGAGCGCATGAACGCACTCTTCGGGATCTGCCGCGGAGTGGCTACCCTGACTGTCCGCGTAAGAGAACACCCCGATCGGAGAGTGGCGGATGACGTTTTGCCACTCCGGATCCAAGGCCTCGAATTGCTTCCTGGATCTAGGGAGAATTCCATAGAGTGGAAGTTTGCCCTGCCACACCAAAGGCAGCCAGGAAAGTCGGTTTAACAAGCCGTCATCCGGATCACCGGGCAGGGTGCGCCCGTCAAAGGTGGTGAAGGAGGCCGTGGATCCGCGCGATCCTCCGAGCCGTAAAAACAGCCAAAGCGCCAGCAACCGATCCCTCAATGGAACGGACGGGGAGGTGCCTTCGAGGCTTGCGAGAAGGTGCGGCTCGATCTGGTCGAGTCTTGCCTGGTGCTTGAGATTGAGGAGGGTTCCGTTTTCAAGAATGCAATTCTCCAAGGCTGTTACGGGACCCACGAATGAATGGGGTGCAAGGTGGGAATTGGAAATGAGATTGGCTCCGGAAACCACGGAACCTTGACCGATCACGGCGTAAGGCCCGACTTGGCACCCTGGTCCGATGAAAACATTGTCGCCAATAAAATAAGGCGGAACCAGGTTGGCCTCCGGATGAATGCGGCAGGAGAAACCGATGCTAACAAGATCGCAGTCCGGTTCGCCTGCCATGCGGTCGAGCCATGCCTTTTCCATGGCGGCGGCGCGATGAATGAGCTCCCAACCCGTGGTCGGGGCGGGTGGCGAGACTTCGCCTGGGAGCCAGTCCGCAGACACTGCACTGGGGGGGGCGTCAGACGTGGACGCGATCGCCCGGAACTCGGTTTTTATCGGCCACAAGGATGAGTCTTTCAAGACGCGCCGGACCGAGCCCGGGCGATCCGCGGCAAATACCCGGACGGTGCTTGCTCCCTGATTGACGGCGTAGTCGAGCCAATGATGGAGAAGGCACTGGTCGCCGATGGTCCAGAGTGCAAAGGGGACTGAACTGCGGCGCTCGGTGTCCATGCTTCCCCAGTCGGGTAACACCAATTCAAGGAGATCGGAAGACATGATGGCGTGGAGTCGGGACTTAATAGGCACCCTTGCCGAAAAGGACGGCGGGAAGGGTCTTGAGTAGAATGGTAATATCGTAAAGCGCGCTGGATGAGCGGATGTATTCGAGATCGAGCCGGACCTGCCCCTCGAAATCGATTTCAGAGCGCCCGCCGATCTGCCACAGGCAGGTGATGCCGG
>JAYWDF010000284.1:0-2098 GCA_043779985.1 Akkermansiaceae bacterium
ATCCAACTCGCTGCCGAAATGGACCCGAAAAACGAGGACGCCGTCTATGCCAGCGAGGTCCAGCGGCTGGATCACGGCCCGGTCGACTGGTCCGCCATCACCGACCCTGGCGGCAAAAAGCCATGAATCCGGAGCGTCACCATGGCCGCTGAGATCGAACGCAAATTCCTGGTGAAGGGGACCTCGTGGCGCGACGGGAGTCCCGGCGTGCGCATCGCCCAAGGCTACCTCTCGCAAGACCCGGAGCGCACGGTCCGGGTGCGGATCGCCGGGGACAACGCCTGGCTGACGATCAAGGGGCGGACGGAAGGCATCCGGCGGGCGGAGTTTGAGTATGCAATTCCGCTGACGGAGGCACGGGTGTTGCTCGGTTTGTGCCTTCCGGCTGTGATCGACAAGACCCGGCATGAGATTTCCTATGCCGGGCATGTCTGGGAAATCGATGTTTTTCACGGCGAAAACGCGGGACTCCTCCTCGCGGAGGTGGAGCTGGCGGACGAGTCGATTTCACCGGAGATTCCCCCTTGGGCGGGGCTCGAGGTCTCTGCGGATCCGCGGTATTTCAACTCCTGTCTAGCGCAGCTGCCTCACACAAAATGGACTGCAATTTGAGGCGGATGGATTATCTTGAATCTCCCGCTTGCCAGAGTCGGTGATCTCCTTACCCTTTGGCAAGAATCTCACATGAAAATCTGGCTCGACGGTAAATTGGTGGACGAATCTGAAGCGAAGGTGTCGGTCTTTGACCACGGCCTTCTCTACGGGGACGGTGTTTTTGAAGGCATTCGGTTTTATAACGGACGCATTTTCCGCTTGGAGGAGCACATCCGCCGCTTGTTCGATTCCGCCAAGGCCATCCTTCTTAATACGCCGTGGACTCAGGAGGAAGTCTGCCAATACACCTGCGACACCGTGGCAGCGAATGGTCTGACCGACGGTTACATCCGTCTCGTGATTACCCGTGGAGCGGGCGAGCTCGGACTGAACCCCTACCTCTGCCCGGTGCCGTCGATGTTCATCATTGCCTCCACGATCAAGCTCTACCCGGACGAGACCTACAAAAACGGTCTCGCCATCATCACCTGCGCCACCCGCCGTCCGGCACCCGCCGCGCTGATGCCGCAAGTGAAGTCGCTCAACTATCTGAATAACATCATGGCCAAGGTGGAGGCTATACAGGCAAACGCGCTCGAAGCCGTCATGCTCAACGAACAGGGCTACGTCGCCGAGTGCACCGGTGATAATTTGTTCCTCCTCAAAAACGGCACCCTCCTCACGCCTTTGATCAGCGACGGGGCGCTCGACGGGATCACCCGCTCGGTGATCATCGAGATCGCGGAAAAACTCGGGGTTCCTTTCAAGGAATGCTCGCTCACGCGTTACGATATTTACACAGCCGACGAGTGTTTTCTAACCGGTACTGCTGCGGAAGTGATTCCGGTGGTGGCACTCGACCGCCGGATTATCGGCAGTGGCAAGCCCGGTCCCTTCACCGCCCGTTTCCTCGAAGCATTCCACGAACTCGCCATGAATACCGGCACACCCTTCGCCTAACTCGGTAACCATCTAACTCATGAAGTGTGATTTCTGCGACAAAAAGGCCACCGTCTTCCTCACTCAACTCGTCGAGGGGCAGATGAAAAAGGTGTGCCTTTGCGACAACTGTGCCAAAGAGCGCGGAGTCACCGACCCCACCGGCTTCTCCCTGGCCGATCTGTTACTTGGCGGCCTGCCCGGCGGTCCGGGGACCACGTCGGTTAGCGTATCCAAGGCCACTCCTGGCAACGGGAAAAAATGTGCGACCTGTGGCTTCACGCTGGATGATTTGAAGCGCGTGCGTCGTTTCGGCTGCAGTGACTGCTACGCCACCTTTAGCGACGAAGTCACACAGATGGTACGGGGCATGCACAAGGGGACCTCCCACATCGGGAAAGTTCCGGAAGGTCTGATGGCCATTCAATTCCGCAACCAGCGCATCGAGGAGCTGCGCTCCCGGCTTGATCAGGCGATTATCTCCGAAAGCTACGAAGAAGCCGCCGGCATCCGCGATGAAATCCACAACCTGAGCGAAACCAAACCGTGATTCAGTTGCCTCTCA
>JAYWDF010000285.1:0-6300 GCA_043779985.1 Akkermansiaceae bacterium
CGGTAGGCCATCTCGTATTGGGCGATGCGGGTGACGGTTTCCGGATCGCCGACATCCGCTGCAATCTGTTGGTTCACGCGATCGAGCGTGTCGAGCGAGCGACGGCGGAGCTTGCGTGAGACGCCTGCCGGATCGTCCAGATAGAGGACCGGCTCGCCGGTCGAACGGCATTGCACGCCCTGGAAGACGGATGGCAGATAGCCGCTTCCCCAAATGGACTTGCCGGCATCCGGATTGTTTCCGCCCGAGGTGAGGACGATGAAGCCGGGTAGATTCTGGTTTTCCGAGCCAAGCCCGTAGGTCGCCCAAGCGCCGATGGAGGGTGCCCCGAGATTCTGCGTGCCGGTGTGAAGCAACAACTGGGCGGGCGCGTGATTGAACTGATCGGTATACATCGACTTCACGAAACACACGTCATCCACGACCGAGGAGAAGTGCGGCAGGCGATCGGAAACCCATGCGCGGGACTGGCCGTGTTGTTTGAATCCGAACTGCGGACCTAACATCCGCGGAACGCCTTGGATGAATGCGAATTGTTTGCCCTCAAGAAACTCTTTCGGGCATTCCTTGCCATTGAGTTTTTCAAGCTCGGGTTTGTAATCAAACAATTCGTGCTGCGAGGGTGCGCCCGACATGTGGAGATAGATCACCCTTTTCGCCTTGGGGGCGAACTGTGGCGTCGCCGGAGCGAGTGGATTGGCGGGATCTTTCGTGAGCAGGCCGGAGGCGCCCCAACTGCGGCCCGCAGCGCCCGCGAGCCACATCGCACCGAGGCCGGTGCTGCATTTCGAGAGGAAATGGCGGCGGGTAAGGTGCTGGAGCTCGGTGTGTTTGAGCCGTGCGAAATATTCCGGGTTCATATTGTTAGCGGGTTAGCGCGGAGTCCAGGTTGAGAATGGTATTGGCGACCAGCACGAGTGCCGCCGCAGCGGGAGACTCGGCAAGCTTCGCGGCTTCCACAGGAGATTGCCGATAGTCAGCGGACGCATCCGCGTGGAGTTTTTGAAATTCCCCGAGCATCACGGGTGTGGCGGGTTGCTGGGTGGCGAGTTCGATGCCGAATGCGATTTGTGACTGAAGTTCGGGCGAGTGGGCTTGCATGCGCTTGGCAAAGCCCTGGGCCGCCTCGATGTAGGCGGGATCATTCAAGGTGACGAGTGCTTGCAAGGGTGTGTTGCTGGTGATGCGCCGCGCACTGCAAAGATCCCGGCTTGGCGCGTCGAAGGTGAGGAAACCGGGAAAGCCGCTGGTGCGCTTCTGATAGGTGTAGATGCCACGCCGGAAACGGTCTTCACCGGTGGACTCCTTCCATTTCGCACCGTTGTAAATCGAGCGCCAGATCCCTTCCGGCTGCGGCGGAAATACCGGTGGGCCGTGCATTTTCGGTGACAACAGGCCAGCGACAGCAAGTGCTTGGTCACGCACCATCTCGGCAGTTAGCCGATTGCGCGGGCCGCGGGCGAGAAGGCAGTTGGCCGGATCCTTTTCTAGCAGTTCCTTGGTGGCCCGGTGGGATTGCCGGTAGGTCGAGGAAAGCACGATTTCGCGAAGCATGGATTTGATCGACCATTGGTAGTCATTCTCAAACTTCAACGCCAGGTGATCCAACAACTCCGGGTGGCTGGGCGGCGTGCCCGAAGTGCCGAAATCTTCCGCCGTCTGGACAATGCCGGTGCCGAATAGCTCGCCCCACAGGCGGTTCACCATCACGCGGGCGGTCAGTGGATTTTCCGAACTGGCAATCCAGCGAGCCATGTCGAGCCGGGACATCCCATCTTGCGATTTGCCGTTAGCCAGCAATTGCGGCACGCCGGTGGTCACCACGTTTTCCTTCGAAAGGCGGTTGCCCCGGGCAAAAACACGGGTCTCGCGGGTGGAGCGCCCGACCATCACCGGGACCATGATGCCCTCGATGGCGGCGTAGCGCTTGGCAAGTCCGCCGCGTGACCGCCAGGTGGACAATCGCGCGGCATCATTTACCAGGGAGATCCATCCCGGACCGGCGGAGGTCTCCAAGGTGAACCGTCTGACCGGCACGGCTTGGCTCCCGGCAGTTTCGCCTTTCTGAATCATCGTCACTTCCATTCTCACGCCAGGCAGGGGCTGAATGGAACTTTCGGGCACAAACACAAACCATCGCGGACCATCGAGTTTTGGAAAGCCTCCGACGTTGCCACTCGGACCCGGCTCAAGCGGGCCGCCGAGATCGTCTGCGAATACCTCCTTCATCGGAACGGGAGTCACGACGCCGCCCCGATCTATCAGGCTCACCTTGAACTCGGTGACCAGCGAGCCACGTTCCGGCCATTTCTTGGGATCGTCGTTTTCTGGCAGAATCGTGAGTCGCAGCGCGTTGAATCCGGGTGCCGGACCCGACACCTTATGCACGGCTCCAACAGACAAGGTGCCCTGACTGCGGATCGTTCCATCGGCGGAGACCGCGAGGGATCCGTGCGAGGGAGCGAAGGCATCTGGAGTGAAGCGCTGCCAATCCTTCACCCGTTCCGCGAGATCGTGACCCGAAGCGTTGAGCTGCTGCCGAAGGATGCGCATGTCGATTTCCAAGGCCGAGGCCTCTGCGGATTTCCCGGGATCGCCCGCAACTTTCATGCGGGGGAAGTCGTTGTCCTGATCGCAGTCCTCCGTGCTGTTAAAAAACGCGAGGAACTTGTAAAACTCGTCGTGCTCGATGGGATCGTAAGGATGCGAGTGGCACTGCACGCAGCCGAAGGTCGTCGCCTGCCAAGTGGTCCAGGTGGTGCTGGACCGGTCGATCATGGCGGCGACGCGGAACTCTTCGTCATCGGTGCCGCCCTCGGTATTGGTCTGGGTGTTGCGGTGAAATGCGGTGGCCAGTCTTTGGTCGGCGGTGGCGTTAGGGAGTAAATCACCGGCGAGTTGCTCGACGGTGAATTGGTCATACGGCATGTCCGCATTGAAAGCGCGGATCACCCAATCCCGGTAAGGCCAGATGTCGCGGTTCGGGTCTTTTTCAAAGCCATAGGTGTCCGAGTAGCGCGCGAGATCCAGCCACACCGCGGCCCAACGTTCGCCGAAATGAGGTGACGCCAGCAAACGGTCAACCACGGCGGAGCGAGCGCTGACGTCCTTTTCAAAGGCAGCAAGATCATCCGGTGTTGGCGGCAGCCCCGTGAGATCGAAGCTCACCCGCCGCAGCCACTCGGCGGGGCTGGCTTCGGACGATGGCTTGAGATTCTCCCGGTCGAGGCGTTGCAGGATGAAGCGGTCGAGCGACACGGACGGCCATTTTTCATCAGAGATTTTCGCCACCGGCATCTCCTTGGGCGGCACGAACGACCAATGGTTCTGCCACTCCGCGCCCTCGCTGATCCAGCGTTCGATGAGCGCGATTTCCGCCGCTGGCAAGGGTGGACCGTGCTTGGGCTTCGGCATGACTTCATCGGGATCGCTGCTGCGGAGGCGGCGGAGCATGTCGGACTCGGCGGGTCTGCCGGGGACGATGGGATGTTCGCCCGATTTTCCTTTTCCGAGAGCCTTCTCCCGATAGATGAATGAAATCCCACCCGCTTCCTTCACTCCGCCGTGGCACGCGGTGCAGTGCTTGGTGAGGATCGGGCGAATCTCGCGATTGAATTCCACGAGTTCCCCGCCCTTTGCGGGAAAGGCGAGCAGAACGGAAAAAATCAAGCATTGGAGACGGGTCATCAGGCGATCCCCCAATCTACGCCGGCCCGCCCCCAGCGCTATCACCGATTTGCGGACGCCGTGGCATCAAGGCAGTGAGAAATCCCGGACCACCGCCATGTGCTGCATGCTCGGCGCGCCGCTGTCGGTTTTCTGAACCGGGGCCACCTTCTCCAAGGGCTCGAAGACCCGGCTGTCGAACACCAGCCCGTGGGCGAACTCGACAGCCGCGAGCTTGACCGGCACGGCGGATTTCTCCAGCGGGGCGCTTGCCATGACCCAGTCGTAGGGGCGATTCCGGTTCGCGTTGGTGGAAATCTCCCCGTGCGCATCGGCCGGTGGATTCGACGGAATCACCACGACCTGGGCGAGTTCCTTGAAGCACTTTTCACCGGTCGTGCGGGTGTTAAAATCCCCACCGATCAAGAGCAGCGCGCCCTTCGGCACTTTTTGCGCAATGAATCCTGCCAGCGCGGCCGTTTCTGTCGTCCGCGAAGCCTCCCCTTTGGAATGAAGGTGCACACACACCACCCACAAATCCCGCTTTTCAGGAAGTCGGAGATGCGCCCAGGCGAATTCGCGGTTGCTCAGCTGCGGGTCATCCCAAGTCCCCGACTCGATGATTGGAAAGCGACTGATGATCCCATTAGGAATCTGCATGCCTTCCTCGCGCATGAAAACGTAGTCCTCACCGAGCGTTTGATTGACCCATTGGCGGACCGGCACGGTGGTATTGAATTCCTGAATCATCACGATGTCCGGCTTCAAGGCCTTGAGAATCCGTGCTCCCGCGCCCTCCGGATTGCTGTGGTTCCCATTGTCTGGCGAATACGACTGCTGGTTGCCCGAGGTCAGGTTCGAGGCGACCGCCCGGAAGCGGAGCGGCTCGGCACCGGCCACGCCGAGCACGAGGAAACCTAGCAAAAAATAGCGCATCTCACATCAATGACGCAGTTTGAGGGCCAAGCCGCCAGCGAATTCCCCCCGGGGGAAATCTTCCACAATCTGCGGTTGGCGAACCGTGGTGCGGGCATTAGGATTTCCTCGTGGCCCACGATTCCTCCACCCCTGACCAACCCATCCAGCTCCAAGGGCAATTGCTTTTGGCGGATCCTTCGTTGCGAAACGGGACCTTCCACCGCTCGGTCATCCTCCTCGCGGAACACCATCCGGCCCAAGGAGCCTTCGGCCTGATCCTGAATCACCCGACGGGGAAAACCGTCGGCGATTTGCTTCCCGGCGATGACTTCGCCGGCCTGCGGCAGCTTCCTGTCCATGATGGCGGCCCCGTCGCACCGGACCAACTCACGTTCACCTCCTTCTGGTGGAGCAAGAAACTCGGCCTCCGCTGGTCGCTCCGGATGTCCGCCGAAGACGCCGTGGCCCAGGCAAAGCGACCCGGCAGGATCGTCCGGGCCTTCGTCGGCTACTCGGGCTGGACCGCGGGACAGTTGGAAAACGAACTGCGCCGTAGCTCGTGGATCGCCGCCCGTCCGCAGCCGGATCTCCTCGGCCACCAGCACGATCAGAGCCTCTGGGCCGAGCTGCTGCGCCACCTCTCCCCGCTCCACCGCATCTTGGCAGAGGCCCCGGATGATCCCACGCTCAACTGAGCACATCCCGCCCATTTTTCCCTATCCACCATGTCAGACTCGTCTCTTGTTTTCAGCCCCATCCCGGAAATCATCGCGGAATTCGCTGCCGGACGCCTGGTTATCGTCTCGGACGACCCTTCCCGTGAAAACGAGGCCGACCTCGCGGGGGCCGCTTCCCTGTGCACCCCTGAAATGGTCAATTTCATGGCCGTCCATGCCCGCGGCCTGATCTGTGCACCGCTCACTGCCGAGCGCGCCGAAGAGCTCGCCCTCCCGCAAATGACCCGCCGGAACCGCGAGGGCCATAAGACCGCATTCACCGTAAGCGTGGATGCGGCCGAGGGCATCACCACCGGAATCTCCGCAGCAGACCGCGCCTTGACCATCCGGCTGCTTGCCGATCCCGCCATCGGAGCCGATGCCTTCGTGCGCCCCGGCCACGTTTTCCCACTGCAAGCCGTGCCCGAGGGAGTCCTCCGGCGGACCGGCCACACCGAGGCCGCACTCGACCTCGCCGGCCTTGCCGGACTTCCCCGCGCCGCGGTCATTTGTGAAATCATGAATGACGACGGCACCATGGCCCGCGTCGGCCAGCTCGGCGACTATCAGACCCGCCACAACCTCAAGGCCTGCACCATCGCCCAGCTCATTGAATACCGCAGGCGCTCGGAAAAGCTCGTGCAACGCGAGCAAACGGTCAAAATGCCCACCGATTTCGGCCTGTTTGACTGCCACCTCTATCGCATCAATACCGATGCCAGCCACCACCTCGCCCTCACCAAGGGCATCATCGATCCGGAAAAGCCCACCCTCGTCCGCGTCCACTCCGAGTGCCTGACGGGTGACGTTTTCCAATCCCAGCGCTGCGATTGCGGTGGCCAGCTCGCCGCCGCACTGGAGCACATTTCCAAGGAAGGCGGCGTCCTGCTCTACCTCCGCCAAGAAGGCCGCGGCATCGGCCTGCCCGCGAAGATCCACGCTTACAAGCTGCAGGAGGAAGGCTTCGACACCATCGAGGCGAATGAAAAGCTCGGCTTCG
>JAYWDF010000286.1:0-6295 GCA_043779985.1 Akkermansiaceae bacterium
GCACTCAAGCCGCGCAACACCTCGAACGAATCATGCCCGAGCTTCGTCACCGCCGAGGAAACCACCGGCTCCCACTGCTCGACCAAGGCCACCACCAACCGCGCGGGCCGCAAACGTCCGCCATCCACCGAGGCCAACGAAGCACCCTGTTTGAAAACCTCCCGCAACGCCGGACTCCGGTGCAATGGCCGGGCAAACTTCCCCGAGCGCTTCCCAAGCTCCGCCCGGATCGCCCGCCGCAGCAACTTGGGCGAAAGTCCCGCCCCGGAAAACGCCTCCCGCACTTCCAGAAAATCGGCATCCACCTGTCCTTCCATCGCCTGAAGCTCGGAGCTGCCCGCTTTCAGCAATTCGGAAACCGACACCTCCACCGCTTTGCAAACGCCCACCCAAAAGTGCGCGACTCCGATCTCGGAAAACCCCGCGTGCGCGGCCTCCGCCTCGGCGAGGCTCCAGAAAATGTCGATGGAGAGAGAAGTCATGGGATTTGACTATTTACAGGCTGAATGCGTGGCCGGGGTCGCCCGAGTGCATCAAACAGCAATCGCTGGTAAGCATCAATCATCGCTTTGCAAACATCACGTATGGCATCCAGCTTGATCTTTGGATCCGATAGCGTGAAATGAGCCAGTTGCTTATTGCTCCAGTGATGAACTTTCGCCAATTGCATTTCCAATGGAACCGGTATCATGGCGCTAGATTGCCCAATAAGTTGAGTCTTTGTAGCCCATGGTAATCCGAAATGCTCGATCCCCAAATCGTCTTTACGACGTTTGTCGAGCGGCACGATGGCGTGACTTTTGGATTCACATGTCAGGCCAAAAAACTCCAGAGTTTTACGGCAGTCGAGAATCGCCATCTGGATGACCGGTGTGGTAAAGAATCCGCAGTTTTTTCCGGGGATATGCACACTACCAAGAGATACGGTTGCCTGAGGAGGCGGAAGAGAAGCTGACGAATACTCGATGAGTAATCCGGCAACGTGCCATGCAAGGCTTAAATTATCTAGCGTGAGTTCGATGGTATTCGCTATCACGCGATCTTGTTCAGCAGCGTTGAGTGGTGTCGTCATAAGTTCATGAATTATACCAATATTTTCAATTCTTCTATTCTGCACCTTATCGAGTGCTCTATTGCGTCAAAAGCCAAGGTGATTTCTTTACGAGCGCGAGCAAGTTCGGTTTCAGAATGTTGAGATATTCCTCGTTGCTTGGCATCAACCATCAAATCATCAAACTTCATGAACGCATCAAAAACAGCTAGTGGAATGAACGGGCGACTACCATCCAGGGCATCAAGAAATGCTATCTGAGCATCCTTGAAAACTGCAAACTTTTCAATGCTCGTTGATGAAAATTCAGGGTGGGGGAAAGCGTCGGTAAAGATGCGATCAAGATATCTGGCACTCTTCCATATCTCCTGCATTCGAGCAAATTCAACTTCAAATTGCGCTTTATACACAATCGTTCCACGTTCAAACCGGTTCTTAACTCCTTCAACGATTTCAGTTAGCAGATCAAGATCCTCTTTCTGAGCTAAGTTTTTGGCTTTCTCTTCAATATATTTTGGCATCGATATGCCCACAAGCCATCCAACCCAAGCTATTCCAAAAGTCTGTAAAATTGCTACAATATCCAGCGCGGTATTGCCGTTCATGATTAATTGCATTTTATGTTATGGATTAATATAGTCATATAGCTCTTGTTTGGCGGAGAGTGACTTGCTGCCAATATCCTTGGCCACCAACCCAAGTATGTTTGGCTTCCTTTTGAGGTAGCGGGCAACGTAGGGGTCAATTATGATTGGAGCATCAGTGATAGGAACCAATCTTCCAGCATAAAAAAGAATTCCTTTTGAGATCAACGCTAGGACTGGCCCATCCAGCGGGTTGAAGTAGCAACATGAGCGATCTTCTATAACGTAATTCAACAAAACTGCGCGCTCATCGAGCCCGATGCATTTCAAATGCCAGATCTTTGCTCTTGTTGGCTTGTGGGCGAACCAGGCCGAGGTGATCCAAAAGCTGAGGCTAAATAGACCAAGTCCTGCAAAGAAACCCTGATAATCTCTGATGCGTTGGTCAATCCAGAAATTAGGATAAAAGGTTATGAAAACCGAAGATGTGAATATTGCAACCATGACAGGAACATTGCGCGTCATCCCAGAAACAAGCGAATTTACGAGATCTGCAGCCTTGATGGTCCCAGATAGTATTGAATTTGACCTATTTTTAACTATTTTGACATGTTTGAATAGGAGGCTCGGAATACTCCTATGTGGAATATTTGCTTAGTTGCTGTTGTAATCGCGCAAGAATCCCTTCGAGATCAGCCCTACCGGTGCGGGCGACCTCAACCTCAAGTATGCTTTGAGCGGAACGCATGTCCTGCAAACCTTTCTCCATTTCGCCAAACTCGATCAAAGCAAAACCACGATAGGACTTCACCCACGCCAAATCACCGACAAGATCGATTCCGCCCTCCTGATTGACCAGCCACTCCCGAATTGCTATCGCCTGATCGAAGAGTTCAATCGCCCCGCCATTGTCGCCCAAAGAGCTAACCACAACTGCCTTGTTCAAGTAGACTAGCGCTAAGTCATCAGCCAGTTCGGGCCGGCCTCCCTCCTTCACCAGCCACTCCCTGAGCCCAATTGCCTGATCGTAGAGAAGTAATGCCGCGCAATTATCTCCTAATTCCTTCACAGAAATAGCCTTATTCATGTAAGCTGATGCCAAGTCATCCACGAGGTCATGACGACCTTCCTGATGGACTAGTAACTCCCAAATCGCTATCGCATTACTGTAAATATCTATTGCTCCTTGATAGGCACCTAGGTCGTTGGCTAGGATCGCCTTGTAATGATAAGTAGACGCCAATTCATCCGCCAGTTCGCGGCGACCTTCGTGGTTTACCAGCCGCTCCCAAATCGCAATTGCGTCATTGTAGAGCACCAACGCCTCTGGGTCGTCTCCCAGAGCTCTGACTGCGATGGCCTTGTTCCTGTATTTCACCGCCAAATCATTGGCCAGTTCTTGGCGTCCCTCCTGGTTAACCAGACGCTCTACAATCGTAATTGCCTGATCGTGGAGGATCAACGCCAGATGTTTGTCTCCCAGAGAGCTAACCAAAGTTGCTTTGTTGGCGTATGCCCCCGCCAGTGTATTGGATAGCTCGCTGCGACCATCCTGACAGATCAGCCGCTCCAAAATCGGAATCGCATGATCGCAAAGCGAAACAGCTCCATGTGGGTCGCCCAAAGCGCAGCTAGCATGTGCCTTGTTCAGGTAGGTTGTTGCCAAATCAGAAGCTACGTCGCGGCGGTCTTCCTGATTGACCAAATGTTGCCGGATCACAATCGCCTGATCGTACAGCGCTGCGGCCGTGCGAAAGTCGCTTAGACCACTAACCGCGATGGCCTTGCCCACGTAGGCTGACGCCAAGTCATCAACTAGGTCATGGCGGCCTTCCCGTTTAACCAATTGCTCTCGGATCACAATCGCCTGATCGAAGATTACCACGGCCCCGCTATGATCTCCCAGAGCGTTGAGCGAGGTCGCCTTGTTCTGATATGCCATTGCCAAATCATTGGCCAGTTCGCGGTGGCCTTCCTGACTGACCAGACGCACCCAAATTGTAATCGCCCGATCAAACTCCTGTATTGCCCCTTGTTCGTCCGCGGCCGTCGAGTGAACTAAGGCCTTGTTTGTGCAAAGTGTTGCCAAATCGCCCTCCAATTCGGTTCGTCCGCCAAAAATCAGTCTTTCATACAGAATTTTCGCCTCATTATACACTATGAGTTCTGCAACCAATTCGCCGCGCCGTGTCACTCCCCGACGTGCCAACATCGCAATTGCTTCGCCGGGGTCACGACCTGCGGCACTAAGGGCCATCTCTAACATTATCCGTGGGTCTGTCCACGCCGTACCTGATGTGTGTCGACGTTCATTGATCCCGATCTGTTGCGAGGTCGCACGTTCGATTGGACATAGCCCGCGGTTGTATGGAACGTCGAATGAGTTGACGTAGATCGCCCGCAGGGCATCCACTATCGCAGAAAAACTTGTCGGGCGATCCATCGGATCTGGCAAGAAGCATTCGGCTAGAATGTCTGCCAGATCGTAAGGCATGCCCGTGACGACATCTTCATCGGTGGCATCTTCCTGTAGGTATTGTTCGAGTACATCCGCCGCCCCGAGGCCTGACATCCAAGTCACTTCTCCTGTGAACAGCTCCAATACTAAAACGCCCCACGACCAGATGTCCGACTTCTGTGTCAAAGGCATTCCTTGGGACTGCTCCGGCGACCAATATGCGGGAGTCCCGCCTCCGTTGCTGACTAGAATGCTACGGCTCGGATTGGATTCATAAGTTTCGGCAGCAGCAGCTCTGGCTCGGGACAGTCCGTAATCCGTGATCTGCGGCCTGACGCCTTGCACTGCCGAAGCGTCGTCCGCGCCCATAAGCACGTTCCCTGGTTTGACGTCCTGATGGACCGTGCCTAGCTCATGCACACAGTGGAGTCCCCAAGCAAGTTGGATCGCCACATCAAGAATTCGCTCCAGTGATTCTTCCGAGCCACCTTCATAGAGTCTTCGTGATTCAATCCAATCCTTGAGACTACCACCTTCGACATATTCAGCGAAAATCAAAATCTCCGTACCCAAGGTACGAAAGAAACGACAAGGAACGAGGTTGGGGTGATCGGGAAGATCAATCCAGGTTTTGAGTTCGGCTAGAAAGTTTTTGCGATCGGCATCATTCAAGCCTTTGGACCGTTTGAGCGCGAACTGCGAGTGGGTGGATAGACTGCGGACGAGATACACTTTCCCCATGCCGCCTTCGCCTAAGACCCGAACAACTTCGTAATCGTCCAGTAGAACATGGCCGGTTTGCCAGTCGCCCGTTGTCTGGTTTGGTGCCGAGGAGCTGATATTCATTTTGAAGAGTGTGTTTTGTTAGCGGGGATTTTTTGAACGGCTTATTTCCTGAAAGAACTCAGCAGCATTTTGAAACCTATTTTTCGGATTTCTCACCAACGCTTTGTCGAGGACGGCAGCAAGCTCCTTCGCCAGTCCCGGCAGGCGGTCGCGGATGGGGGCGGGGTTTTCGTTGAGGATGATGTCGATGGGGTCGCGCTTGGGATCGAAGCGGTAGGGGAATTTTCCGGTGAGGAGTTGATAGAGGGAGGCGGCGAAGCTCCAGACGTCGGAGACGGGTTTGACGTATTTGAAGTTGGTAATTTGTTCCGGCGGCATGAAGACGGGCGTGCCGCCGTAGTTTCCTGTCATGCTCATGCCGCTGAGGCCGGCTTTCTGGAAATTCTTGGCGAGGCCGAAGTCGGAGATTTTGGCGCGGTTGCGGTGGAGCAGGATGTTGTGCGGTTTGATGTCGCGGTGGACGAAGCCTTCCTGGTGGGCGGCGGCGAGGCCTTCGAGCGCCTGGAGCGCCCATGGCATGAGCACATCGGGCGGGAGGGTGCCGCTGCGGGCCTTGGCGACATCGGCCAGCGAGCCGCCGTCGCAGTATTCCATGACAAAGAAGAAGGTGCCTTGGTCCGAGCCGCTATCGAGGAAGCGGACGATGTTAGGATGCTTGAGCCCGGCGATGACCTGCATTTCGCGTTTGAAGTGATCGATGGCGCGGGCGTCGGCCTGGGCGCGGGAGAGCATGAGTTTCACCGCCACCGGATCGCCGCCGGATTTCGGAGTGGCGAGATAGACGGCTCCGCAGCCGCCGCGGCCGAGTTCGCGCTGCACCGCGTAGTTGGCGAGGGTGAAGATCGCTTTTTCAGGACTGCCGAAGATGAGTTGGCGCATGGCCTCGGGCGAGAGGCCGGACAAGTCGCCCTCCGGCAGGGCAGCAGGAACAACTGCGGCATCCGGCGCGGTTTCCACCCGCACCTCGATGGTGGATTGGCCGACGGTGATGCGGTCGCCGTGTTTCAGGTCGATGCTCGGGTATTGGCGGAGTGCGCCTTGTTCCGGGGTTTCGCCCTTTTCGCGGCCGCCGCATTTCTTGCCGTTGACGGTGGTGCCGTTCATGCTGCCGAGATCGCGCAGGGAAGCCATGGGCGGACAGGCTTCTAGCAGGAAGTGGTGGCGGGAGACCTGCGGATCGCCGGGAACACAGAGGTGGCAATCCGCCATCCGGCCTAGCAGGAAGGTGTCGTGCTCGGTGAGAGAGAATGATTTGGAAGTGCCGTCGGAGCTGCGGACTTGGAGGTGGACGGTGGACATGAGGTGGTCTCTTGAGGGATTACGGGTGAGGAGGAAAATCGTCAACCTGAGGGGAAG
>JAYWDF010000287.1:0-2091 GCA_043779985.1 Akkermansiaceae bacterium
GTGTCGGCGAAGCTCAAGGCGTTGCCCGGTATTTCCGACGCGCGTGCGGAGCGCCATCTGCCTGGCAAGCTGGTGGTCCGCGTGGTGGCCCGGACGCCCCGGGCGTGGATCTCCTGCCCTGAGGCCGGCCTTCCCGAGGTCCGTCATGCCGGATCCTTGTTAGTCGATCATGCCGGCATCGCCTATCCCTGCCCGGAGATGCAGTTGGACTCCGCGATGCATCTGCCGGCCATCCAGCTGCCGGTTTCCGAGAAGTTTCCCATCGCCCCGGGCCGGCACCTCGGCCATCCCGAGCTGGTTCATTGCCTGCGCTTGTTGGACTCCGCGTGCGATGTGGATGCCGACGCCATCCACTGGATCGAGTCGGTGAAACAAGTCAACGAGTGGTCGCTCCTGCTCGTCACCCGCGACGGCACCGCGGCGACCTTCGGCCTCGGAGACCATGAGCGGCAGATCCAAAGTCTCCGCGCGGCCATGGATCACGCCGGGCAAAAAAGCTACGCGATCAAGACGATCAACCTCATTCCCAAACAAAACATTCCGATCACCCTGCGCGACGAAGCACCCGCCCCGCGCGCGGTTCCCGTGGCAGAGCCCAGCTCAGGGGAGATTCGGGAAAATCGCCGCTCCCGCGATCTCAGCAATCTTCTCAATCGCAACTGATTCCTTTTCGCAATCTAACCTCATGGCACGTCGCACAAAAATTCACGTCGGACTCGAGATCGGCACCAGCAAGACCTGCATGGTCGTCGGCGAAGTGAAGCCGGACAGCGCCGTCAAGATTCTCGGCATCGGCGTGACCAAGACCGCTGGCGTCCGCAAGGGCGAAATCTATGATTTCTCGCAGGCCCGCGCCTGCCTCAAGGATGCCCTAGCCAAGGCCGAGGACGCCAGTGATGTGGAAATCGGTAGCGTTTTCCTCGCGGTGACCGGCTCGCACATCCAAGGCGTCAACCACCGCGGCACCTACCGTCTGCCCGATGGCGAACCGACGGTGGAAGCCAGGCACGTCGACGAGGCGCGCACCATCGCCCGCGAAGTCCACATTCCCCAGGATCACGTTTACCTCCACCCGATCATCCGGAATTATCGGCTCGACGGTCTTGAGCATTCTACCAGTCCAGTCGGCCTCTTCGGCAAAACGGTGGAAGCGGACTTCCACATCGTCCACGGCATCGGCACGCGCATCCAGAACAGCATCAAGCTGGTCCGCGAAATGCCCTTGGAGGTGGATGACATTGTTTTCTCACCGATCGCCACCGCCCAGATGGCGCTCGACCGCGAACAGCGCGAGCGCGGCGCACTGGTCATCGACATTGGCGGCGGCACGACCGATTACGCGCTCTATCTGAATGGGGCGATCGCCGCGTCCGGCTGCATCCCTGTGGGTGGCGACCACGTCACCAACGACATCCACCTCGTCACCGGCCTGCCGTTTTCCAAAGCGGACCGCCTCAAGATCATGGAGGGTGACGCCTCGGCCGATCCCGTCCGTTCGGTGGGCACCGCTAAACTAACGGACGATCGCGGTTTCGCCGAGGTGGAAGTCGGCCGGAGCATGCTCAATGAAATCATCCGCCAGCGCCTTGAGGAAACTCTCAAGCTCGTGCGGGCCCGGCTGCCGGAAGGCGCCGTGGAGGCCATCGGTGCCGGGGTCTTCCTCACCGGCGGCACCAGCCTGATGCGGGGCTTCAGCGAGCTCGCCTTCGACGTCTTCGGCCGCGATATTTACCGCCCGGATCCGCCGGAAGCCAGCGGCATCCAGGCCAGTTTCAAGGACCCTCACTACGCCACCGCCATCGGCTTGATCCGCTACGCCCAGATCCTCGAAACTGAACGCGCGGCTCCGCCTGGAGTCCTCGGGAAAATCGGCCGCATGTTCTGGCCGTTTGGCAAATAACTGTTTTGAAACTCAACTCTCATCTCTCAATTTCACCATGATTCCTTACACCCGCGATCCCCAGCAAATGGTCTCCACTTCGGCCGTCAAAATCATCGGCCTCGGCGGTGCTGGCGCTAACATGCTTGAGCGGATCGCGCTCGATGGCATGGAAGGTGCCGAGCTGCTGGCCCTCAACACCGACGTCCGGA
>JAYWDF010000288.1:0-2090 GCA_043779985.1 Akkermansiaceae bacterium
AGCAAGTCTGCAATTCATCCGTTGGCTACGGGTAAGCCTCATCCGCCCAACCTGCTACAGGCAAGCTATCGAACAACTCCGCCCTCTCATGCTGGCCTATCTCTAGCGTGTTAGACGACAGGGTTCAACGACCTTATAACGCGGAGGTTTGCCGCTGTGGCATCACCTCCCGTTTCGGTGCTGGTGCGGTTGCCGATGCCATCATAGGTGTAACGGAAATTCCGCCCTTCGAGTGAAGCTCCGGTGGAGGTGATGGTCTTGGCAGCACGTGCGACCTCGCCGGTGGCATTGTAGCCATAACTCCACGAACGGTCATCGAGTTCATTCGTGGCGGTGCGCTGATCCAGATCGTTGAGTGTGTATTTCGAGAGATGGGCGGGTTGATAGTTTTGGGGATTCCCGGTGGCATTGCGGTGGGAAATCGTGTGCAGCAGTCGCCCGGCGTTGTCATGAAATCGCTCGTGCTGGAGATTTGATTGACCCGTGGCGCCGATCATGGACGTCAATGCCAAGGTCTGGCGCGTGGGGTAGTAGCTATATCTTACGGAGCGGCCTTGGTGGGCGATGCCGTCGTAAGTATAGGGAAATTGACCTGCCATAATTCAATGTCTGTTATTTGGGATCCGGGAGATGGCGGCCAGCCACAACCCGAGAAGCGCCAAAGGAAAGTTTTTCACCGGCATCAAAATGGGAAGGGTCGAACGGGTTGCGAATTGTGCGAAGTATTCAAATGCGAGAATGGCTGAATGCTTGCTAGCGAGGACTGACCCGAATGGCAAGTTTCCCATGATCCACCTTCCAAACATCAGTTATGCTTGGATCAATTTCATTAGCGAAGGATTTAACTGTTAGAGTTTTTGAGGTTTTATTCCACTTAAATTCCTTTGGCGGAAACGATCCATCTCCTGTGACGTAAAGAAAATTTTCATCCTTGCCAATGTTGTGAAAGCCCTTACGGGCAGACATTACTCTCACTTTAAAATCTTCAGCGCTTTCTTCATGGTATCTAAATTTGGGAAGAGCCAGAATTAGACTCTCTAATGATTGATTTTCAAGTTCATTTTTTGAGTGGTGATTCTTAATTTTATACTCCTTATTTCGTTGAGAAATTTGACAACCAATCAAAAAAACTGTCAGTAATATTAAAAAATTCAGGGTAAATAATTTATTCATGGGTTTACTGGGATAGCTTTAGGAATAATCGGTCCCTGCTGGATAGATGGAAGACCGGTGACAACTGTTTTGATATTAATTCTATTATCTGATCTTTTTGCACAAGCTACAGAAGCTTTGAAAACTAAATCAGTTTCTATTGAACTTTGATACGAATCATAAGATCCAGTTCCGAACTGGCAGTTTCCTAGAATTACACAGCCACTAGAATGATTCTGATTGGGACCTGCGTGAATATTGTCACCACCATCACCAGTTCTAAACTCATTATTGATAGCACTATTATAATCGTTTTCATTCATGCCGTGTGGGCGATCTGGAACTACAATTCCATAATTTGGATTATGTTTAGCAACTCGCCCCTGAATACTAGTCAAACCTCCACCGGTTGGATTCCCCGGCCCAAATTTGGGACTGTTTTCTCTATCAAATGAAGAATCTAGCGTCCCTGAATCTAGTAAATTTTGAGTTTCTTTGACACCACGTTCAATACCATGGAAATATTTAGGCAGCTGACAGCAACCATTAACACTTTGACTGTCTGAATCTATTGTGACAGTGCTAAATATTGCCCTATCTGTTCTAGCATAACGATTTACCGTGACAGTTAGTGTGCTATAACCGATGTAATCTGCATTATTGATCCCATTATTTAGCACGAAATTGTATAAATTCTTGCAGCCACTTTCATTTATTCGATCTCTACTCGCCCACCTACCCTCGCTTGGACGATACCATCTTGTTGTGTAATCCAGCAATCCCGTATCGATATCTTGCGGCTTGGTGCTGAAGCGGTAGCTGCTTGCTGCAGCGTAGGGACCGGTGGCGCGGATGAGTTCGCCGAAGGGGCCGTAGTCGTAGGTGGCGGTGGTGGCCAGCGTTGTGGCGTCGAGGAGTTTACGGATGTTGCCGTTTCC
>JAYWDF010000289.1:0-6270 GCA_043779985.1 Akkermansiaceae bacterium
CCTTCTTTCCGACAGAGCTTTTCCACCCGGCGGAGGTGCCAGGCGGACGAACACACGCCGACACGTTTCCACGAGTGCGTGGCGATGAGCTGCTTGTAAGCGCGGATTTCCTCAGAGGTGGTGCGCGGCGTTGATAGACGCTCAATGGCGGCGGGCGGAATGCCGAGCGCGAGCCACAGGGAGGCGGTGTCGTCGGCGATGGAGCGGCTGCCGCCGATGTCGGTGACGCTGAGGCCGCTGGCGACGAGATGCGTCGTTTTACCCGCGAGAAACAACCTTACGGGAACGATGAGGCGGTCACCGGAAGGACCAAGCTGCGCGCCGCCGCCGGGCGTGGCGGAGGATCCACCGCCGAGCACGCAGATGGCATCGAAGGGTTCTGCGGGGTGGGTCATCGCGGCGTAGGGCGACTCCAGTTTCCCCAACAGCCAGCCGCCGAACCACGCGTTTCCGGCGAGCGTGTAAATGCAGAGAACCAGCGCGGCGAAAAGCCGACAGCGGCGGGATACTCCCTGCCAGGTGGCAAGCGCCATCAACCCGAGCCAGGTGAGACCGCATGGAAGTGCTAGGAAACCGACTACCTTTTTCGCAATCAAAGGCGAGGGCGCCGAGCAAACCAGCAACATGGCAAAAACGCAGCCCGGCAGCAGCAGAGGAACAAACAAGGACAGCCGGGCAGATCGCTTCATCCGGGGAATCATGGCCGTCTTCCGGGGAGCAAGTCGAGCGGTATGGTCATCCGGTGTTCCAAGTTACTCTTGCTGCGTCCGCCCCCCCGCTCTAAGAATTCCGGGGCCGTGTCCGCCATGAAGTCCCTCCTCCGCCTACTTGCCGTCATGGCGTTCCTGCTGCCGGCCCTCTCTCTGGCTGCGGCGGACCCGCATGACAGGGCGGCCTACCCCGAACTGGCGGACGGCAGCGTCCAATATGCGGCGTTTCCCAAACCTCTCGAAACCTATCCGCAAACGGACGGCGGCATCGTGGCAACCCTGACGGCCCGTGCGAAGGCGGATCCCTTCAACGTCGCAGCCTCGGTCATTTTCCTGTTGGCGATCCTTCACACCTTCGCCGCCAGCTCGTTCACGAAATATTCCCACAGGCTGGAACACCGGCACGAAGCGCGATTGAAACACCGCGGAGCAGGCGACAGCATCTATCCGGATGGAGTGGCGGAGGTCTCGTTCCGAGCCACGCTGTTTCATTACCTCGGAGAGGTGGAGGCGGTGTTCGGCATGTGGGTGATCGCGCTGGCGGGTGCCGCCGTTTACTATCACTCGTGGCACGACTTCATCCTGTATATCGCGAAGGACCGGGTGTTCACCGAGCCGCTATTCGTGTTCGTGATCATGGCGATCGCCGCCAGTCGGCCGGTGCTGCGGTTTTCGGAAATACTGATGTCCAAGGCGGCGGCACTCGGCCGCGGCACGCCGGCCGCGTGGTGGCTGAGCGTGTTGATCATCGCCCCGGTGCTCGGCTCGTTCATCACGGAGCCGGCGGCGATGACCATCGGGGCGCTGATCCTGGCGAAGCGGTTCTATCAATTCAACCCGCCACCGGCGCTGGCATACGGCACGCTCGGATTGTTGTTCGTGAACATTTCCGTGGGCGGCACGCTCACGCACTTCGCCGCACCGCCGGTGTTGATGGTGGCGGGGAAATGGGGCTGGGACTCGCTGTTCATGCTGGAGCACTTCGGCTGGAAGGCGCTGATCGGCATCCTGATTTCCAGTGGTTTGTATTTCGTGTATTTCAGGAAGGCGCTGTTGAAGATTTCCGACATCGCAGACGGCCAGCAGGACGGAATCATTGGGGAGCCCGTGTGGCATGAGCGGGATATTTCGATTCCGGTCTGGGTGACATGGGTCCATCTCGCGTTCCTCGGGTGGACGGTCTATGCCGCGCACTATCCGGTGCTGTTCATGGGTGGTTTTCTGTTCTTCATGGCCTTCACCAAGGCCACGGGCCATCACCAAAACCGCATCTCGCTGAAAAGCCCGCTGCTGGTCGGCTTCTTCCTTGCGGGCCTCGTCGTCCACGGCGGCTGCCAGGCATGGTGGATCGCACCGGTGATCATCGCACTCCCTAACCAGGCGCTCATGCTCGGATCGACCGTCCTAACCGCCTTCAACGACAATGCCGCCATCACCTATCTTGCGTCCCAGGTCGAAGGCCTCTCGCTCGCGGCGAAACACGCCGTAGTCGCAGGCGCGGTGACCGGCGGCGGCCTGACGGTAATCGCCAATGCGCCGAACCCGGCGGGGCAAAGCATTCTCTCGCGCTATTTCAAAGACGGCGTCTCGCCTCTGGGGCTGTTCTTGGGAGCGCTGGTCCCTACCATTATCATTTACGCTTGTTTCATCATCCTTCCCAATGGCACGGCGAACGAACTGCCGCCAGAAGCTCCCGCGGTCATCCAGCCCATTCCCCAACCTTGAACCATGTTTACCGGACTTGTTGAAGCCATCGGCACCGTGCTCAGCCTTGAATCCAAGGGCGAACAAGCACGACTCACCCTCGCGATCCCCTTCGCCGCGGAACTCGCGCTCGGCGACTCGGTCGCCATCAACGGTTGCTGCCTCACCGTTGCCGATCGATCACCCGACGGGACCGCCTTCGATCTGCTGGCACAAACCCTGCGCGTCACCTCGCTCGGCGGACTCGCCGCCGGATCGATCGTGAATCTGGAGCGCGCGATGATGGTCGGCGACCGCTTCGGCGGGCATTTCGTCCAAGGCCACGTCGATGGCACCGGCACCGTCACGCGACTCGAAGCGAGCGGCCAGGACCACATCGTCGGCGTTTCCCTGCCACCGGAAATCCACCGGCTTTGCGTCGACAAGGGCTCACTCACGCTCGACGGCATTTCCCTAACTATCGCCGAGCTCACCGCCGACGGCGCGGTTTTCTGGATCACGCCACACACTTGGGATCACACGCACCTTCACAGCGCGGCCATCGGTCAAGTGGCGAACCTGGAAACCGACATGCTGGCGAAGTACGTCGACAAGCTGCTGGCGGGGCGCGGCATCAGCTAACCGGAGCAGGAGATCCAAATTCCGCCCTTGGGACGAAATAGATCGCAATTCGAATTACATCCTCCAGTTTCAAAGACGTATGACAACCTCGGTTTTGTCTCCCAAATACCAAGTCGTCATCCCCAAGGAAATCCGGCGTGCGCTGGATCTCAAACCGGGCCAGAAGCTCAGCGTCATCGAGAAGGACGGCCACATCGAACTCCGTCCCATTCTTACGTCGCAGCAGCTTGTGGGATTCTTGAAGGGCGAAACACCGCTTGAATTCGAGCGCGAGCCGGATCGCGAATTCTGAGCAACCTTGGTTTCCCCGCACCATGAAGCTCGATCTTCTCGATTGCAGCGGCTGGCTCGAATGCCTCGACGCCGGACCCCACACGGTTCATTTCAGCCCCATTCTGCTCAAGCTCCCCACCCTGCTCATCCCGAGCGTCGTCATCACGGAAGTCCGCAAGGTGGCTCTCAAACAACGGAGCTTGGAAAAAGCCGACGAAGTTACCCAGGCCATGCGCTCCGGCATCGTCGTCCCCATCGACGAGAAAATCTCCATCTCCGCCGCCGATCTCTTCATCCGCCACAAGCTCCCCCTCGCCGATTCCCTGATCTACGCCGTCGCCCTCGCCCACAAGGCCACCCTCTGGACCCAGGACTCGCACTTCAAAGGCCTCCCGCAGGTCCGCTATTTCCCGAAAATCGAAGCGTAAGCTACCAATGACCACAAAAAACAAAACAACGGAAACTTTGTCCTTATCAATTTTCAATTCTAGCCCATGTGGCCATCTAAAAACTACCGATTTGTTCGCGGGTTGTGGCGGATTGACGCTAGAACGCCGACGTTTCCCATAAAGTCCCAGCAACAGAACAAATGCATCTTTCCCCCTCCCACCACCGCCTCTATGCGGGCGGAACAGTGGGCGGATCGAGACGGGTCAGCTCCACCTCAAATCCTCCGCACTTGGGAATTTCAAAATGCTTAACTTGGTCCCGCCCACCTCATTTCGACACGTTTCGTCAACCCGCGCGTTCAGAGCAAATCAAACGGAGTCACGATCCCAACCAATAGTGGTTTATTTTTGATTTTTTCTATCACTAGTATCGGCCCATTTTTAATCTTCCCAAGCAAATTGGGAATTAACTCTGAGGGTGAGCAACGCTTGGCTGAAATTGTCTTGATCTGATTTCCATCAATCGCGTTTCCGATATTTTTCTCAAGACGTCGATCAAGTTCACCCCTACTGCTGCGATCACAATGTAGATAGCGCATCACTTCGGAATCTGTGATGACCAGCCACTTCTGACGATGGTAGATCGGCAGACAAGAAAATGAATTGGCAAGCATTTCCCTTCTAACTTGGGCGACCATGTGCCATGACTCGACCACTACTGGATTACGGACCATTATGTCTTCGACGAACTGTAGATTCTTCATAATTGCTTCTTCCAAAATTAGAAACAGGTCGATGAGGCGGCTACTAAGATGCCGTGCCCACGCGCCTTCGTGAACTGCCATGTTTCTCGCCTCGCGAACGACACCGAGCAGTCGCTTGGCCCGGACTTCTGTCGAACGACCGGATTCAAGGCAAATTTTCAGCAGTTGGTTATCATATTTAACCATGACTTTTTCAATCTTGCCTCCTGCGATCTTAGCAATTGTTTCGAGAACTGTGGCGGCCTCATGAAACGATTCTGCATCACGAAGAATCAAAGAGCGAGCGGCGCGTAAAAGCGCGAGACAATAGACCTCTTTTTTCCTTTTGAGGTCATCGTCTTGGTTACAGGTCGCAATCGCTGGCTTTGTCATCGGAAGTAAACAGTGAATTGTATTTGCCGAAAAATTTGACCAGATCTATCAAAATAAATCTGAGGAAAATCTCAATTTCTCCTCACTCGGAAATACCGCTTCGGCTGATTCTCCATGGAGTAGAAGCGCGTCACGACGCCGCCCTGCCCGGTGATATTCGTCTCAATCGTGTTCCACCCGGTGAGATCGGTGGAGACTTCCACTGCATGAATCATTCCCTGCTGCGCGACAAACCTGAACTCGATTGAGGTAGCGGTCACCCCAGACACCACCCGGGCTCTGAAACCAGGGACGACCGCGGCTGACAGCGGGTTTCCCCCGAACTCGACCTCGCCACCATCAAGATAGCCATCACCGTCTGCGTCTCCCCACCATGGCGGGGTTCCGTTCGTCTTCTCTTGTTTATCGTTAAGTCCGTCACCATCGGAGTCCGAAAGGGTTGGGTCGGTAGGGAAGGTCGCTTCAAAGATGTAGCCATCCCTTCGAGCGGCGGCAGGGGTATCAATCCAAAAACCCGGATAAGTCCCGAAACTACCGTTGATCTCGGCCGTATCCGCACCACTCGAATTATCAGGCTGTCCTGGTCCCCAGCGATTGTAGGAAACAAGCTTGCCACTGCTCCAGCGCCATGTTCCTTCCACAACCGAGTCGGAAGCGCCAATCCATACTCCTGACACATTGTTCAGGGCATTCGCACCGATCGCTGCCATCGCCTCATTGTAAATCGCTTGGGTTGGAAAGCCTGCTAGATACCCTCCTCGTGAGGCGGCGTCGGCCCTTGCCTCGGCCCAAGTGAAGGAACCTAGAACTAGTTGAAATCGTCCCCGCCCGAGTTCGGCCAAATCAGACAGACCATCGCTGTCGGTGTCTGCTCTACCTGGATTTGTCCCTTGCACATTGACCTCTTCCGTATTTGACAGTCCGTCGCCGTCGGCGTCTTCGTTCGCATCGGAAAGACCATCGCTATCGGTATCGATCCGTAGCGGACTAGTCCCCGTCAGCAGCACCTCCACCGAGTCCGAAAGACCGTCTCCATCAGTGTCTCCCACAAAGGGATTTGTTCCCGCGTCTCGCTCCTGTCCGTCATTCAAGCCGTCG
Organism: Akkermansiaceae bacterium; assembly: GCA_043779985.1. Classification (GTDB taxonomy): domain Bacteria; phylum Verrucomicrobiota; class Verrucomicrobiia; order Verrucomicrobiales; family Akkermansiaceae; genus Luteolibacter. Next base: position 5,932 of record JAYWDF010000289.1, read on the forward strand.
GCATCGGCATCAGAAAGAAGGGGAGGAGTCGTAATTCCAATCTCAAGCAAATAGCCATCGCGAGAAGCTGCGCCCGGGGTGTCGAACCAGTAACCAGGAAGCACTCCGAATCCGCCACTGATCTCCACATGGTCAGCGCCACTGGCATTGTCGGGCTGTCCTGCTGCCCAGCGATTGAACGAGAATGGCTCATTCGTAGTCCACTTCCATACTCCTTCGGTAACGGAATCCGTGAGCCCGAGGAAGAGGATTTTTTTCCGTTAAAACGTTAAAATAGATTGGTGCTGGTTGATCGGGCGATGTTCCGACATCGCCTGTTTGAACAAACATTTCAAACCA
>JAYWDF010000290.1:0-6267 GCA_043779985.1 Akkermansiaceae bacterium
GAATGTGAAAGGCTTCCCGGCGGACTATGCATTTCTCATTTCCGGCCTGATTGAGCTGCATGCGGTGGCTCCAGGCGCAGGCTGGCTCGACTGGGCGGAGGAACTCCAACAGAAACTGGATGCGGGGTTCTGGGACGCCGCGCAGTCCGGCTACGTAATGCGCTCCGAACTCGCCGGTGAGACGCTGATGGTGATCCGAGAGGATTACGACGGTGCCGAGCCCTCGCCGAATCACATGGCGGCGGAGAATTTGCTCAAGCTCGCGGCGCTGCTCGACCTGCCGGAATATGCCAAGCGGGCGGAGGCGCTGCTGCGCGCCGGCTCGCGGGTGCTGGAGACCCAGTCGTTTGCCGCGCCGTTGTTGTTAGCGGCGCTGGATTTGCGCGAGCGCGGAGTGATGAAGTTCCAGGTGCCGGATTCTCCGCCCGAGGGCGTGCTTGAAATCCTGAGGACCCGCTATTTTCCGCGGGCTGTTTACGCGCCAGGCGGGGGAACGGCGGTGACGCTGTGCGAAGGGGTCACTTGCCGGATTTTTCCGGGAGGAACTGCGCCCGGTCTTTGACCTTCTGCATCACCCAGCCGAAGAGCGGGTGCTCGCCGTAGAGTACGAACGAAGCGTCCCATTGATCCCGCTGCTCGCGAATCCGCCCGTCGTCGGCGAAGCGGAAATGGCTCATCCCATGAATGACTTGCTCGGCTCCACGCTGCTGATAGTTCATGGTCCACAGGATGAATCCGGTGCGGTCGTCACCGTGGGCGTCCAGCACTTTGAAAGAGATTTTCGGCATTTTCTTGAACCACTTGGAGAGGACTTCGCGCAGCTGCGCGAGCCCGCGGGCTTCGTGGATGGGATCGTAGAAAACGATGCCGGGGCTATAGACGTCGCCTAGCCGCTCAAGTTTGGCGGGGGACATTTCCATGAACAAGTCCACCACGGCGGTCATGGAGTCAGGACAGTGAACGGCCATATTTTATGTAAGCACGGAACGGTGAATATGGCACCAGGGATTTTGCAATCCCGCTTACCAATGGAAGATCAGGGGGGGCACGATGATTTGCACATTCCCGCCCTGATGATCCTCGCTTTCCTCGATCGCGGTGACGACGTCGTTTTCAAAGTCCACCGCGGTCTTGCTTTTTTCCACCCGGGTGACGCTAACGAGCCGCCGATAGGCTTGCCCGGTGGTGCGGTCGATCTCGGTGACGAAATTCTGGACGTCCTCATATTGGATGAATTCCCAGCGCCCGGATTGACCGGTGGCGGTTTTGCGTGAGGAGGTTTTCGTGGGTTTGCCTTGCGAGAGGGCCACCTCGTCGAGGGTCATGCCGACGGCGATTTTTTTGGCGGCGATGAGGCCTTGGACCTGGATCTGGCGGGTGTAGAGGAGTTTGAGATTTGCGACGAAGTCCGGATCGGTGGAGGTGAAGGCCCAAGGCGCGACCCAGCCAGCGATCCCATCGCGAGTTCCTTGTCCGCGGACGCGGTAGATTCTATCGGTGATCGCTTCCAGGCGGACGCTCTGGTCTGCCTTGAGCGTTCCCAAGCGGTTATTGCCTTCTTTGTCCGAAAAAACTGGCGCCTCCTTGATCACTTTGAGGTTGATCGGCCTCTTCAGGGTCTGGTCGAGATAGACCACGCTGGGATCGGAATCGAGGAGTGACTTGCGTTCCGGTCGTTTGGTTTGGGCTTGGAGCGGTAAGACCCAGCAGGCAGCGAGGATCGCGAGAATGGCCGGTTTCATGGGAGGAAAATAGCGGTTTTTTTTGAAAGCGGAACCCGCAATTTGCTGCGACGGCGGGGATTCGGGAAATATTCACGAAAAGTCGGTGCTTCGCGATTGGACGTTTGGCTTTCCTCCGTCATGGTCCGCCCATGATTTCGCAAGGCCCACTCTCGCAAAAAATGTTCGCCGTCGCCAAGGAGCTCATTCCGGGAGGAGTGAATTCCCCGGTCAGGGCATTCAGGAATGTGGGGGGGGAGCCGTTTTTCGTCCGCCGCGCCAAGGGCAGTCGCATCGAGGACATCGACGGGAAGCACTACATCGACTACGTCGGTTCGTGGGGGCCGAACATTCTCGGGCATGCGCCGATCGCGATTACCAACACGATCCACGAGGTCGCAAAAAGTGGGATTTCCTTCGGGATTCCCAACATGTTCGAGGTCGAGATGGCTCGTATGATTTGTGACTGGGTGCCCTCGGTGCAAAAAGTCCGGATGTGTTCGTCCGGCACCGAGGCGACCATGTCGGCGATCCGCCTTGCCCGCGGTTTCACGAAGCGCGACTATATCGTGAAATTCAACGGCTGTTACCATGGTCACAGCGACTCGCTGCTGGTCGCCGCTGGCTCGGGGGCCTTGACGCACGGCGAGCCGGATTCCGCCGGGGTGCCGAAGGCATTCGCTGAGAAAACCCTCGTCCTGTCCTACAATGACCCGGCCGCCTTGGAGGCCTTGTTCGCCGCGCGCGGTGAGGAAATCGCCGCGATCATCGTCGAGTCCTATCCCGCGAATGCCGGGTTGGTTTTCCCGAAACCCGGCTATCTCGAGCTTCTCACGACCCTGACGAAAAAGCACGGGGCGCTGTTGATATTCGACGAGGTGATGACCGGTTTCCGCCTAGGCAAGGCCGGGGTGCAAGGGCTTGAAAATCTAACGCCGGATCTCAGCTGCTTCGGCAAGGTTATCGGCGGCGGGCTTCCGGTCGGTGCCTTCGGCGGTCGTGCGGATGTCATGGACCTGCTCGCGCCGATCGGTCCGGTCTATCAGGCTGGCACGCTCAGTGGGAATCCGCTCGCCATGGCGGCGGGACTCGCCCAGCTGCGGGAGCTTCATGACCGCTCCGGCTTCGCTCGCTTGGAGCAACTCGGAGCTCATTTTGAACAAGGCCTGCGGCAGCTCCTCGCAGAAAAAGGGGTTCCCCATCGCTTCAACCGCGTGGGCTCCATGTTCTGCCTGTTCTTCACCGACCGGGAAATCGTCAATGTCGACGATGTGATGAAGCAGGACCTGGAGTTCTTTAAAAAGTTCTTCTGGGGCTGCCTTGACAAGGGGATCTACCTCGCGCCGTCGCCTTACGAGACGGGATTCATTTCGCTCGCCCACACCGAGGCGGATCTGGACGACACCTTGACGGTGTTCGGCGAAGTCTTGGCAGCCCTCTGAATCATCGACCCACGCGAACAGTTGCGAATCCCTAGACATGGTGCGAGATTCAAAGGTGACGGGTTTCTGGAAAATAGCGCTGTGGTCCGCGCTAGCTCTTGCTGGCGGCGGCAAGGCGGGGGCTGTTATTTTTCTGGAAACCGGTGATCCGCAGCATCACACCAACACCCCGGGTGACAACTCCGGGTGGCAGTTTGAGGGCAAGTTTAATGATTTCCTCGGGGTTCCGATCACTCCGAACCATTTCATCACGGCCCAGCACATCGGCGGAAATGTGGGGGATGTGCTGAACTTCCACGGGGACGCTTACACGACCTTCGCCTTTCAAGATATCCCGGGCACGGATCTGCGGGCGTGGGAGGTCCTCAATAGCAAACCGTTTCCGACCTATTGCCCGGTGTCGAGCGGGAGTTCCGATCTCGGAGCCACCGCGGCCGTCTTCGGCCGGGGCACCCCGCGCGGCACACTCGTCGAAGTCGCCGGCGAGGCGAAGGGCTGGTATTGGGGCACGCCCGACCATGTCGAGCGCTGGGGAAGAAACCAGGTGGCTAACACTCCAGTGAGCATCAGCGGGTTGGGCCAATTTCTCTACTGCGATTTTGACAATCCCGGGATCGCCGACGAATGCCATCTATCAGTCGGCGACTCGGGAGGCGGAATGTTTGTGTTGGAAAACGGGCTGTGGCGACTCGCCGGCATCAACTACGCGGTGGACGGTCCGTTCCGGATTCCGCCGGCGGGTCCGGGTTTCCTCGGCGCGCTCTATGACTACGGGGGGCTCGAGTATCAGGACGGTGCAAACTGGATTTCTGTTCCCGATGAGCCGCAAAATTTACCAAGCGCCTTCTATTGCTCCCGCGTCTCCGCGTCGTTGCCGTGGATCCGCACGCACGTGGGGCTGCAGGTGGATTCACTCGCCAGTGAGAGTTTCACGGCTTGGGAGAAGCTTTATTTCACCCCGGCCGAAATGGGCGCGCCCACGACGAGTGGACCGCTCGAGGATCCTGACTTGGATGGCGTGACCAATCTGATGGAGTTCGCCCTGAACCTGGATCCCACCTTCGGCGAGCCGGTGGTGATGACCCCGGGCACAGGTGTCCGGGGCTTGCCGATTTGCCGGCTGGAAAACTTGGCGGGCGCGGATCGGTTGACCATCGAATTCGTCCGCCAAACTGCCGGCAGCGGTGGCGGGCTGACTTACCCGGTGGAATACTCGTCCGATCTGTCCGTTTGGGAGGCGGTTGGAACGGAAAGCGTGACGGTGCTCAACTCGCGGTGGGAACGGGTGAAGCGCAGCGATTCCCTTTCCACTACCAACACCGCAAAGCGCTTCGTTCGCCTGCGGGTGAGTCAGGCTGAATAAAGGCGCTTGCCGTGATTCTGGGTTGCGCGGCGGATCTCCTGCGGGCAGGCTGTGTGCAGGACGAGCTGGCTCGCTGAAGACCTGATTTTTTGTGAAACGATGAATAAATCCAACGGTGAGCCGTCCAAAACCGCGATGGAGCCCGTCGGCTCATGCGATCCGGATGCCTCAATGAACGATCCAGACGATGATTTCCGACTGGTGGCCCTCGCCCAGCAGGGGGACATGCGTGCGTACGACGCACTTGTGACCCGCCACCGAGGAAGGATATTCGCCATGATCCGTAACATGATTCACCAGGAAGCCGATGCTTGGGACCTCTCGCAAGAGGTCTTCATCAAGGCGTGGCACGCCCTTCCCAGGTTCGAGGCCAAGGCGAAGTTTTCCACTTGGCTCTATCGGATCGCCCACAACGCGGTTTACGACTGGGCAAGAAAGCGGAAAATCGAAAGCGCGGGCGAGCTGAATGATGAAATTTTCGAACGGGAGCGGATTGACTCCGCCTCGTTCACTACGCCCTCCGGAGGCGAATCCCCGGATGACACGATGTCGAACGGTGAGCTGCGGATGAAAATCCAAGTCGCTCTGGGGAAACTCTCTCCGGAACACCGGGAAGTCGTGCTGCTGAAGGATGTCCAAGGGCTCTCGTATAAGGAAATCGCCGAGGCGATGGCGAGCACCATGGGCACCGTCATGAGCCGACTCTACTACGCGCGTCAGAAACTCCAAGCATTGCTAAAAGATGAATACGAATCCCGATGAAGCAAAGCTGGCCCTGTGGCTGGACGATGAGTTGGTAGGCGATGAATTCGCCACCTTCGAGCGTTGGGCCGCGAGCCAACCCGGGCAGGTCGCCGCCCGCGACGAAATCCGCCAGTGGCGGGCGACGATGGCTGGCGCGATTCCCGCATCCGAGGAGCCGCCGTATCCTGATTTTTTCAACAGCAAAGTGCTTCAGTCCATCCGCGAGCAGTCGCCGAAGAGCCCGCCGACCGCGCGAAAGGCGTTTTGGTGGAAATCCATGCTGGTGCCGGCCGCCGCGTGCGCGGGAATGGTCCTCACCTTCTGGGTGGGGACCAAGGTGCAAGGCCCGGGCGAAATCAACGTAGTCGGCGCGCCCAAGGCGATTCCCGTGGAACCGGTCGTTTACACCCCGGAAAGCGGGGTCAAGGCCGAGTGGTTCGCCAGCACCAAGGCCTCAGCGACGGTCATCGTGCTCAATGGCGTGGCTGCGATTCCGGATTCCACGGAATTTTCCGCCACCGTGGACGTCCCGATGGATCGTGAAATCGACTTCACGGCTGAGGCTGACACGCAACCCACCACCTTCGAAGTCGGCCCATGATGCCGCGTCGATTCATGATCCGATGGGCGACGGCGTTGGTGGCGCTGGGTTTTTCCAACTTCGGACTCGCTCAGGAAGATCCCGGCAAGGCCAACATCGGCCGGATCAGCGTCACGGTCTATTATGCGACCAATGGTGACGCCAAGGTCGCCGGGACAAGGACCGCAGCCGTGAGCGAGGGCACCGCCAAGCGCTTGCATGGCGAGGAAAGGTTGCGCTTCAAGACCTACCGTTTCCTCGGCCAGGATGTGCAACCCTTGCTCCGGAGCTACGAAAGCTGGGCCCAGCCCTTGAAGCCCTCGGACGAAGTGCTCGTCCGCTTCGAAGCCCGCAGCCAACCGACCCAACTGGCCACGGGGCTCGACCTCGAGCTCTGGCTCAGCCGGAAAAAAGTTT
>JAYWDF010000291.1:0-16376 GCA_043779985.1 Akkermansiaceae bacterium
GTCGCAAGCGGCGACGGTGCCTTCTTCTTTCTTCTCTTCGCCTTCTTTCTTCTTCTTATCACCTTCGCACTTGCCGCAATGGGCGAGGGTGCCTTCTTCTTTCTTCTCTTCGCCCTTCTTGCACTTGTCGCAATCGCCGGCGAAAGCGGATGGAAGGATCATGAACGAGGCACAAAACGCAGTGAGGAACAGTTTCATAGTTAGTAGTGGTTTATTAGTTGGTTGTTTGTTCATTTTCGAACGGTAGTTCAAAATACCCAGCATGAGAGACAAACAAGGTGAAATTATTCTGAAAAATTTCAAATTGCGCAAAAACCCGCCGGGGTCAGCCAAATAACTCCGCAGGGAACGAAATGTTTCTGTAAATCTCGAATTTTTTTCACCCGCGGTGACACGCGTGATTGAGCTTGGCCCACGCGGCGTTCTATCCTATTTCCCCGGGCTTTCCCGTGTCCTTTTCCATTCTCGCCACCGATCCTTCAAGCTCCGCGCGCCACGGGCGCTTGATTTTGCCCCACGGTACCGTCGAAACGCCGATCTTCATGCCCGTGGGCACACAGGGAACCGTCAAGACGCTGCACCCGGCAGAAGTCGAGGAGCTCGGCGCCCAAATCATCCTCGGGAACACTTACCATCTCTGGCTGCGGCCGGGCCATGAGTTGATCCGTGACTTGGGCGGACTTCACGGGTTCACCACCTGGCAGAAGCCGATGCTCACCGATTCCGGCGGCTTCCAAGTCTGGTCGCTGGCCAAACTGCGGAAAATTACGGAAGAGGGCGTCCGTTTCCAAAACCACCTCGATGGCTCGAAAATGCTCCTGACCCCAGAGCTCAGCATGGAGATTCAAGGAGCTTTGGGGTCGGACATCGCGATGCTTTTCGACGAATGCCCGCCCTACCCCTGCGACGAGGCTTACGCCGCGAAATCGCTCGCGCTGACCAGCCGCTGGGCCAAGCGCTGCAAGGACTGGGTGGTGGCAAACGAACCCCGCTCCGGCACCGGCCGCCAGCAGCACTTCGGTATCGTCCAAGGCTCGGTATTCGCCGATCTCCGCGAGCAATCGGCGCGTGAACTCGTCGCGCTCGACTTCGATGGCTACGCCATCGGCGGCGTGTCGGTCGGCGAGCCGGAGCATGAAATGTTCCGCGCCATCGACAATGCGGTGCCTTTTTTACCCGAAGACAAGCCACGCTACGCCATGGGATTGGGGACTCCGCCGCAAATTCTCGCCATGATCGGGCGCGGGGTGGACATGTTCGACTGCGTCATGCCGACGCGGATCGCCCGTCACGGCATGGCATTCACCCTCGATGGGCCGATCAATATCAAGAACCTGATTCACGCCAAGGATCCGCGGCCCCTTTGCGAGAGCGCCCACCCGCACGTCGCCGGATTCTCCCGCGCCTACCTCCGGCACCTTTTCCGGGCCGGGGAAATCCTCGGTTTGCGGTTGCTTTCCTTCCACAATCTGCATTTCTACCTGTCCCTCGTCGCCGGGGCACGGGAAGCAATCGCTGCCGGAACCTTCTCAACCTACCAAGACTCCTTCGTCCAACGCTATACCCGATCCCACTCCTCATGACATCACTCGACACCGTCTTCTCCGCCGTCCTGCTTGCCCAAACCACCCCTCCTGCCGGCGGACTGCTTGGCAGCCCCTTCGTCATGATGGGCCTGATGGTCGTGATGTTTTATTTCCTGCTCATCCGCCCGCAACAACGCCAGCGCAAGGAATTGGCAGCGCGCATCGCATCGCTCCAGTCCGGCGACAAGGTGGTGACCACCTCCGGCATCCACGGCCTCATTCACAATGTGAAGGAGCATACCGTCGTCATCAAAGTCGCCGAGGGCACCATGCTTGAATTCGACAAGGCCGCCGTCGCGATTGTTCACAAAAAGGATGCTCCCGCTGCAAAGTAAGCATTTTTCATCATTGATTTCTCTCCCGCTTCCGGAACCCCAAACCACCTTTCCACTATGTTTGTCGCCACCGCTTTTTACCAAGATCCGTTGACCCTGTTCCTCATCGGGATGGGCCTGATGATTTTGTTTTTCTGGTATTTTGCCACGGAGATCGAGCGGCGGAAGCGCAATGTCGGCACCGTGCTCACCATCGGCGTTTGTGCACTTTGCTTCGCTGCCGCCTGGCCGCCCAAGGAGCGCCTCAAGGGTGGCATCGACATCCTCGGCGGATCCTCGTTCACCCTGCACATCCAACCACGGACGGATGCCGAAGGGAATGCGATGGCGATCACGCCGTCGCAAGTGGACCAAGCCATTTCGGTCATCGAGAAGCGCATCAACGGCATGGGCACGGCGGAGCCAATTATCGCCCGCCAAGGCACTAACGGCATTCTTCTGCAAATGCCCGGCGTAGAGCCTCAGGAGTCCGACCGCATTCGCGCCACTCTCCAAAAGGTCGCCAAGCTTGAACTCCGCGAGGTCAGCCCGCGCGATCAGGAACTCGGAGCCGACCGCAAGACCCTGGCCACCCGGGTGTCCGAGCGGACCGAAATCGTTCCCGGATACCAAGCATTCATCTACAAGCGAAAGGATCAGGAAGGAAAAGAACTCCAAACGCCGATCCTTCTCAGCCGCCGCTCCGCTCTTGGTGGATCGGACATCGCCCTTGCCACCCCATCCCAGCAGCAACCCGATGCGGTTGACATCACGCTGAATGGTCCAGGCACAGACAAAATGATCGCCCTAACGCAAAACATGCGCCCCCAAGTGGACCGCATCGCCATCGTTCTGGACGGCGAAGTGATCAGCGCCCCGGTGGTGAATCAAGTCCCGCTGGGCAAGCAGTTCATCGTCGAAGGACTCCATGAACCCGGCGAGGTCCAAAGCCTTGCCAACTCGTTGATGAACCCGCTTGAAAACGCCTTGGTGGTCGATGAAATGCGCAAGGTCTCCCCCACCCTCGGCTCCGCCGTCGTCAAGCAAGGCCTCGTTGCAGGTGCCCTTGCACTCGCGATGACCTTCCTTTTCGTACTTCTCTATTACCGCATGTCCGGCTTCATCGCTATCATCGGCCTCATCGTCAACACCGTGATGCTGTTCGGAGTCATGGCCATGTTCGGCTTTACGTTCACCCTTCCCGGGATCGCCGGCATGGTGCTCACCATCGGTATGGCCGTGGATGCAAACGTGCTGATTTACGAACGTCTGCGTGAGGAAATCCGGGCTGGCAAGAGCCTTAAGAACGCCATCGAGGCATCTTACGACAAAGCCTTCACCGCGATTTTCGACTCGCACGTCACTTCACTCATCACCGCCGTGATCCTCTTCTGGGTCGGCAGCAGCACGATCAAAGGCTTCGCGATCACGCTCATCATCGGGGTGACCGCCTCGTTGTTCTCGGCGATCTTGGTCACCCGGGTGATCTTCCGCTGGGGCATGGACTTGGGTCTGTTCAAGAAGCTGACCTTCCTGGACCTCATCAAGGCTCACCGCTATGACTTCATGGGCAAGCGCCGGATCTGCATCGGCGTCGCCCTCGCCACGCTGCTCCTTTCCCTCGGAGCCTTCGCCGTCCGCGGCGAACGGGCACTGGGCATCGACTTCACCGGCGGCACCCTGATCAAATTCCAAGTCGGCAAGGAGGCCAAGGTGCCTCTCGATGCCGTGAAGAAGGTCGTCGATGACATGAAGACCTCCGGCAAGCTTTCGAAAGAAGCCTACCCCCAACAGGAAAGCAACCTGGCGACCGGCGTGATGGTGACCATCCGCTGCGCCACCAAGGATGCCCCCGCGATCACCGACAAGCTGCGTGAGTCCATTCCCGCGCTCAGCGAGAAGAAGGCCGGCTCCGAGGATTTCGCGATCGATGCGAGTCAGGACGAAGTCTCAGCGCTCATCGGCGGATCATTCCTGACCCAGTCGCTGATTGCCATCGGCCTGGGACTGCTAGGCATCGTCATTTACCTCACCTTCCGCTTTGAATTCTCATTCGCCCTGGGTGGTTTCGTCGCGATTTTCCACGACATCATCATCTGCGTCGGGGTGGTCGTGCTGATGGGCGGAGAGCTCTCGCTGATCCATGTCGGCGCGGTTCTCACCATTGCCGGTTACTCTATCAGTGACACGATCATCGTCTTCGACCGCGTTCGCGAAATGCTCCTCTACCGGACCGACTCGGTCGAAAAAATCATGAATGAAGCGGTCAACGCCACGCTGTCCCGGACCTTGCTAACATCCGGCGCCACCTTGATCAGCGTCGCGATCCTCGCGTTCCTCGGCGGCTCCGCCCTGCGCGACTTTGGCTTCATCATCTTTATCGGCATCATCGTCGGCACCTTCTCCTCGATCTTCATCGCCTCACCGGTGGTGCTCTGGTGGAGCAAGCGCAAAGGCGGCAACATCCGCGAGGTCGTGCTCGCCTCCGCCGCCAAGGCCGAGGCCATCTCCGCCGCTCCTTGAGGATTTGCCCCGGAACTGGCGGCGGGGCCCACCCCCGCCAGGGCCTGCATAGAGACGCAGCGAAAGCGGTTCGCTGCCCATGACGCGGTCCACCGCATGTCCTCTCGGAGGCGCTCGCTTACTCCGTCGGAGGCTGCGGCGGCGGGAAGTCTTCTTTGGAAATCTTCAGATCGCCATTGCGATCGAGCAGATTGAACCTCGCTTCCTGCTCATCTTCCGTCAGATTCTTGACTGCGGGGCCTCTGCGGAACTCTTCGAATGACAAGGCTCCATCGGCATTTGCATCCAGTTTCCGATTGATCTGGCCGGGCGCGCCCGTGTCGCCGGGCGGGTCTCCATCCGGGTGCTGAGGGTGTTGCCTGCCTTCGGGGTGTTTGAACGGCGCTTCCGGTCGATCCTTCGGCGTGATGAATCCGTCACCATCCGTATCGAGGCGGCGGAACACCCCTTCTTGCTTTTCAAGCGGCAACTTTGCAAATAGCGGCCCCTTTTTAAACTCTTCAAAGCTGATTCCTCCGCTCTTGTCGGAATCCAGCTCCCACAAGCGCTGCATGGGATGATCTTGAGGCTCGCCATGAGCCTTACCAAACCGCCCCAGTTCATCACGGCTCAATTTGCCGTCTGCGTCCTTGTCCAGCCGCTCGAAAATAGTTCCGCGCTTTTCCTCAGGCAGATTCAAAATCCGCGGCATTGCATCAAATTCCGCCTTGGAAATAAACCCATCATGGTCCGCGTCGGCAATCCTCCATGCGTCCACAAACGGCCGTTCCGGGCCGCGCCGCGGGCCGTTGCCGTCCTTGGAGGGTTCCTGCTGGGGATCCTGGGACTGCGCAAGGCAAACCGCGGGCAGCAGCATTCCTGCAATAAGAAAGGAAACAGGGATTGTTTTCATGGGCAATTGACGCTTTTTTAGGGCCGTTCCGCGACACTAACTACGAAAGGAACTCCGGACCCGCGAAAAAGTTTCGCGCCACCCAGCGGAAACCTGCCATCCTCAATCATTTACCCGTCATGCACATCCGAGACATTCTCCAAGATTCGAAGCCATCACTCTCATTCGAATTTTTCCCACCGCGGACGGCTGCCTCTTGGGAAGATCTGTATCAGGCCATCCGCGAGCTGGAACCCCTGAAGCCGACCTTCGTATCCGTGACCTACGGGGCCGGCGGCGGCACCCGGGAGCTCACCCACGACCTCGTCGTGCGCATCAAGCAGACGACTTCGATTCCTCCCGTGCCCCACCTCACGTGCGTTGGACATTCTGAACAGGAAGTGCAGGAAATCCTCGAGCGCTACGCTGCGGCAGGCGTCAGTAATATTCTCGCCTTGCGCGGCGATCCGCCGCGGGACCAGCCCGGCTACGATTGGTCGGAAAGTGGCTTCCGCCACGCCGCCGATCTGGTGCGGTTCATCCGCAAGTTCAACGAATCCGGGATCCACCCCGACGCCCGCGGATTCGGCATCGGCGTAGCGGGCTTTCCCGAAGGACATCCGACAACCCCCAACCGCGTGGATGAACTGGATTTCCTCAAGGCGAAGGTCGATGCGGGGGCCGACTACATCTGCACCCAGCTGTTTTTCGACAACCACGATTTCCTCGATTTCCGAGACCGCTGCGATTTGGCCGGGATCCGGGTCCCGATCATCGCCGGGGTGATGCCCGTCACCTCGCTCCAAGGAATGAAGCGGATGGCGGATCTCGCTGCCGGCGCCCGCTATCCGGCGAAGTTGCTGCGCGCACTGGATCGGGCCAAGTCCAGCCCGGAAGCGGTCGAGCGGGTAGGCATCCACTACGCGGCGGAACAATGCGCGGGACTGCTCAACGAGGGCGTTGACGGCATCCACTTCTACACGCTCAACAAGAGCCACGCCACGCGCGAGATCTATCACAGCCTCGGCCTCGCGGGAGTCGCGTGAGGTCTAGCGGGTGCCTTGCTGGTAGATGTCTTCCGCCTGCTTCAAAGTAAGCTCGTAAAGATTTCCCTCGATGGGGACCATCAGCGGAATCCGGCCCAATTTCGGATCGACAGGAAATAGCGAGGAAAGCCTCGGTGCGCGCTCGAAAGAATCCGGCAGCAACGTGATCTGGAACATGCCTTCATAGCGCAGCGTCCTGGACAAGCGGTCGGCCGCTTGATCCTCCAGACGGCGCAGCTCGAAGCTCAAGCCCAAGCGGTCAAACAGCGACGACGCCCCCTCCATGGGGATACCTTCCTTGACCCGCTTGGCCTCGCGCGCCGCACGGCTCAGGGTGAAATTCCCGTCGTCGGCCTTGGCTGCCGCTTCTGCGCCTGTGACATCGTCACCGCTGAACAAAGGTGCACTTGCAGCCCCCTTACCCTTCTCCAAGGCGGCCTTGGTCTCGTCGGCCGTCGGCAGCCTGACCAGCAGCTTTCCTTCGAGCGAGAACAGGTCATCGGCCTTCAAATTCAGATCCGTAATCTCCAGCCCGCCCCCCGTGGTTTTCATCTGGAACGAACCATCACGGAAGTCGACCCGGTAGTAGTTCCGCACGTAGTCAACGACGGACAGCGCCTTCAACAAATGAATCCGCTCGCGGAGGATGATGGTATCCTGGCCGTCGAGCGTGACCTGGCCGGCGAAGCCCACTCCGTCTGACGTGTTAGTCGATCCGGATACGCGGAAGTCGCCGGAGATCGAGCCCTCAAGGAAACTTCTCAATGCGACGGGCAACGCGCTATCCAGACCGAGTCTGCGGACTTTCACAAGTCCGTCAATCATGGGTCGCTCGCCGCCAACCACTTTGAGTCCTGAAAAATCCACGGTCCCTTGGCCTTGCTTGAACTCTGCCTTTTCACAGAAAAATCCATCTGGATCACAAACGACCACCAGATTGACAATTTCGATTTTCCGCAGCCAGTTTTGCGAGAAAGTCCCGCCCTTGAAACTCAAGCGCAAGCCGTTATCGAGGCGCTGGACCTTGAGTCCGCTGTTTTCAATCGCTCCACGGGTCCGCTCGGAATATCCCCAGTGCAGCGACGCGTCAGAGACCTCCAGCGAGCGAATCGTCACCTTGTTTGACTTCTTAAAAAGGGCCTTGGCGAGCTTCTGCGAGGACTCCGCATCATCCGCCCCCGCACGGAGATCCAGATCCAGTCGGGAAAGCGAAATAATCCCGGGATCCCATTGGCCGATGACGCCATCGAGGAATCCCATTTTGCAACGGATGTTTCGCGCCTCCAGCGAGGTGAAGAACGTGTCATTGCCTCCTTGGCAAGCAAGGCGGCCGATTTCCAACATGCCTTGGATCCGTGAAAAGCCTCTCAGCTCTGTTTTGGAAGCGGACAAGGAAGCTTGGATCGAGTCCTTCAAGCCGTCATTGAAACGTTTCGATTCCGTGCGCTTGGCCAAATAGATCCATGTCCCCGCGCTCACCAATAAAAGGAAAATCAACAATCTCGCGCCCAAGCGCAGGAGGTGAAACATCGCCATCCCCTTGGATCCACCGCCGGTCATCGAGTAGCGGACCTGGAACCAAAATCCTTGGTTTGACACCCATTGGCTCAGACGGTCATTAAAATTTTGCGATTGCTCAGATTCCATAATTCGACTCGCCTTGCAGCGCGGTGATTAAAACGGCCAGTTGCCAATGAGGCGAGGGAAATTTACCCTCGCACTCGCCGCGCTCATGCCATACCACGCCGCACATGGAAGCCAACGACTACAAAGTCCGCCTGGAAATTTTTGAAGGTCCTCTCGATCTGCTGCTCTATCTCATCAAAAAAGACGAGGTCGACATCCACTCCATTTCCATCGAGCGGATCACCCGCCAGTATCTGGACTACATCAATACTTTCAAGCTGCTGAACATCGACCTCGCGTCCGAATTCATCGTAATGGCCGCGAACCTGATGTATTTGAAGAGCCGCACGCTCCTGCCACGGGTCGATCAGCCGCCCGAGGAGGACGCTGAGGAGGACGACCCACGTTGGGAGCTCATCCGCCAGCTCATTGAGTATAAGAAATTCAAGGACGCCGCCGGATTCCTCTGCCTGCGGGAAATGGAGCAGGAAGGACGCTTCGCCCACCAACCGGACCCGTCCGAGCTGCCTACCGAAGAACCGGCCACGCTGGCGGAAGTCTCGATTTTCGATCTGATCCGCGCGTTCCAGAACGTGTTGAAACGCTTCGAGGAGTCCCATGACTTCGGCGACATCATTGACGACCGCTTCACCGTCTCCGACAAGATCGAGCTGCTCCTAGGCCATTTCCAGCCTGGAGAGGCCCGTCGCTTCGAAGAACTGTTTCAATCCGCCACCACCAAAGCCGAGGTGATCGTCACCTTCCTTGCGCTGTTGGAACTGATGAAACTCAACCAGTTCGTCGTCCGCCAAAGCGAATTGCTCGGCGACATTGTGATCGAAAGGCGCAGCAACCAGTCCGCTGCCGCCCTCGAGGCTGCCGAGGTCGGGGCAGACTACGCGTGAAGAATGGCTTCGGGCCAAGCACCTGTGCTTGAGCCCGAATGAGTATCCTCTTAGCTCAAGCGGAAGACGATCCGAGCCTTGGTTAGGTCGTAAGGAGACATCTCCATCTTGACCTTGTCACCCACGACGAGGCGGATGAAGCGCTTGCGCATTTTGCCGGAAATATGCGCCAGCACTTCGTGGCCACTTTCCAGTTTGACGCGGAACATGGTGCCGGCGAGCACGGATGAGATTTCACCATCCACCTCCACTGCTTTTTCCTCTTCGTCCTTGGTGGAACGCTTCGGGGGACCATAACGGTTACGATTGAGACGACGTCCCGATTTCTTTGGGCGAGGAGGCATATTAGATTGAGATAATACAAGCGGCGGACTGAATATTCACGCCTTGCGAGGTCTGGTTAAACCATCGCGCGGACTCCATCAATCCCAAAAAACTCTCTATTCCGGCATTCTCTGCCTTTTCTCCCGCAGCCCATGCTTGCCAAGCTGCCGAACACGCTGCACTTTTCTCTCCCTGAGCCATTCCAACGTGGCATTTCCAGAAAAACCGCACTCCTATTCTTAAAGCCATGCCCGAGATCACCGAAAAGGAACTCACGCCAAGCCTGAAGCCCCTCTGGCTCAAAGCTCTCAGCGCCGTTCAAACCTCCAACCTTCCCTACGGCATCAGCCTCCTTCAAGCCGTCCTGAAAGACAGCCCCGGATTTCTCGAAGGCCGCAAAATGTTGCGCAAATGCGAACTTCAAATTGCCGGCAACGCCAAGAAGAAGGCCGGTCTCTTCGGCATGTCCTCCGGTGGCATGGGCGTGATGAAACTCCAAGGAGCCGCCAAAAAGGACCCCGCAGGCACGCTTCCGCTCATTGAAAAGGAGCTGGAAAAGGATCCGCTCAACGATCAAGCCAACGACCTGCTTTTCGACACCTGCCTCAAGCTGGAACTTTTCGAGACCGCCGCCTTCGCCCTCGAAACCGTCCGCAAGGGCAGCCCGGAGAACGCCAAACTGCTCCACAAACTCGCCGAGTTCTACATCACCCGGGAGCAACCCCTTCTCGCCTCCGAAGTTTACAACGACATCATCAAGCATCACCCCACCGACGGCACTGCCATCAAGGGTTCCAAGGATGCTTCCGCACGGGCTTCCATGCAGAAGCAAAAGTGGGATGAAAACGCCGACATGCGGTCCCTGATGAAAAACACGGCCGAGTTCGAAGAACTCGAAAAGGCCTCACGCACCGGACTCACCCGCGAGCAACTCGAAGAGCGCCGTGATAAAATCGTTGAGAAATACAACCTCGATCCCAATCACCTCGCGACCGTCAAGGACCTCGCTGGCATCTACGAGCAACTTGAAGACTGGCATAACTCCCACACCTTCTACAGCTGGGCCCATTCCTTGAGCAATGGCGACGTCGCCCTCGCCACCAAGGCCGCCGCGATGAATGACCGCGCGCTTGAAACGGACATGAAAAACCTGGAAGTGGCCGCTGCCGCCGATCCGGGCAATGCCGACCTCCAAGCCGCCCTCGACGCCCGCAAGGCGGACCGCATCGCCGAGCAAGTGGTCGAGGCACAGAAGCGCGTCGAACAAAACCCGACTGATCCTCAACTCCGCTTCGAACTCGGAACCGCACTCTACAAGGCCGGTGAACACAGCGCCGCGATTCCCCATCTGCAGCAAGCCACTCGGAATCCACACATCCGGACCAAGGTGCTTCTTACCTTGGCACGCGCATTCCGTGCCAAGGGCATGTTCGACCTCGCCATCAAGCAGCTCTCGGACGCCCTCGCCGACTTGATCGCCATGGACAACACCAAGAAGGAAGTCCTCTACGAAAAAGGCCTCATCCATGCGGAAGTGGATGACAAGGCCGCCGCTCTGGACTGCTTCAAGCAAATCTACGAGGTCGACTACGGCTATCGCGACGTCGCCCACCGCGTGGAGTCGTCCTACGCCTGAGGCCACTCGCCAAACACTTGATCCGCCGCCCTTTCTCAGGAAGGGGCGGCGTTTTTCTTGGCAGTTTAGAGGTGCTCGGCCGGTGGCTCAGCCACGATCCAATCGTCGGAGAGAACCTTGATGATTTCAAACTGCCGGGACTCCGCCCCCTCCACCCGCCGGATCACCAAAGTCGCCCGACTCATTTTCCGCCCATCGGCGAAAACCTTGGCCATCGCGAGGGCCTGGGGCGAACCAATCTTGCAATAGCCCCGCAACAAGGGGTCGATGTCCGGCGAGGCCACGCCGTAGCAAGCCCATTGAGCCTCATCCTTGAAGGGACCGTTGAAGTAGACATCCGGCCCGGCGAAAACCCGCACCAGCGCCTCATTGGCGCCTTTCTCCAACAGCTCATTCCATGATGGCCGAACCGCTCTCGCATACGCCTCGAAATCCAGCTTCCAATTCCCCGACGGGTCAGGCGTTAGGAGTGCCAGGCGTTCGAGGGGCTTTTCCCGGCTCTTGAAAATCACTAACACCCCCTCGACCAGCATTCCGTTCACGTCCATGCTGCTCATCCATTCATAGCGCTCCACAGGACCGTCACGCGCTTCCAAGGTCTTGCAAAAATCCACGATCTCGCTGCTGCTGGCGGACCCGAGCCGGAATAGGGATGGCACCTTCGCCGGATCTCGATTGAGCAGCGCCCGACTCACAAGCTCCAGGGTATGCTCCTTACTCGGCGAGGGGAACTTCGACTCCACCCGCACCAGAACTTCGCGGGGCACCTGGGTCGCAAGGTTCTCATCCGTTTGCGGAAACAAGTAGGGCCACACCCAAAGTGAGATACTCAGGCAAATGACGGCCACCGCCACCGCTCCGACCACGATCGACCAAGTCAACGCAACCTTCTTCCGCGCCGGGTTGCCGCGCTCCCCGCGACGCCGGACCCGTGCCTCTCCGCTTGGCATTTCCGCACTGCGGACCCGGACCATCCGGCCGAGACCGGGGCCTTCCCCGCCTTCGCGGCGGTGGCGGGAAATGATTCCTCGTTTAATATCTTGGGTTTTCATAAAGGGGGAAAAACAGGGGGAAATCCACTCACCGTGGAGTCATCTACATACGCCTGCGATCGTATTGATCATCCGGCCGGAACAGCCAGCTAGGCTGCCGGTCGAGCAGTTCGTAACTTGTTAGCATGAATTCAGGGAGCATTTGATTGCTGTTGGGATCATAGGCCTGCTTGCCGGTATAGTATCCCTTCAAGCGATAGTCCGAATTACCATCAAAGGCGTAACGCTCGCCCGCCGGGCCACTCTCGGCAAGGCGGTCCGGACTGCGCATCTTGTCCTCGCGAAAAATCACCAACTTCGCCCGACTCCACGGCTGCCGCGGTGAGCGTACGTAGCCCCAGAATCTCGTCTTCTCGACGAAGTAGCGCCTGCCGTAGAAAAAGTCACCCGTGGCTTCGTTGGCGATTTTCGCATTCCGCTCCGCGACGCTCGGCCCGCCCAGATTTCCGCTGCCCATCGACGCGGGACCGCAGTGCGCGAGCACCAAGCACGCAGCTCCCATGATCCAGAGTTTCTGACGGGGGTTTACCATCGCGGGGGACCATAGGAATCCCACAGCTCACCGCAAGTACACAAAGCGAATCCGTGAAATACTACTCAAATGGGGTATCCCCGACCACCCAGTCTTCGGCAAGCACCTTCACTATTTCAAATTGCCGCAATTCAGCCCCCTCCACCCGCCGGATTTCCAAAGTGGCGCGGGCTATTTTCACCTCACGAGAACAAATCATCCTCATCGCCGCGGCCTGCCGTGAACCAACCCGGCAATAGGCCTTGAGAGTCTCCTCCGTATCGGGAGAAGCGATCCCGTAGCATATCCACTGTTGCTCGTCTTGGAAGGGACCGTTGTAGTAACTGTCCGCAGCCGCATAGACCCGGACCAGCGCCACGTCCGCGCGACCTTCCACGATCTCTTTCCACGCTGGCTTGACGGTGCGCGCAAAGGCATCGAAATCGATCGCCCAATTTCCCGCGGAATCGGGCGTGAGGAGCGCCAGGCGATTCCGAACCCGATCGCCCGATTTAAAACTGACACTGACCCCGTCGAGTGAAAGCCGGTTCGCATCGACACTGCTGAGCCAATCGAAATGATCCACCCCACCATCCTTGGCCTCAAGAGTTTTCAAAAAGTCGACGACCTCCTGCGGGCTCGCCGTGCCCAGGCGGAAATATTCGGCTACTTTTGCCTCATCGCGGATTGAGATCGCGGCTTTGACCAGATCGAGTGCGTCCTTCTCCGAGGGTGATGGGAATTTCGAAACCACCCGCTCCGGCTCAGGGACCGTTTCATGGCTCTGCTCGGCCAGCTCGGTGCCCGACTCGATCAGAGGGTAAAGCCACAACCAAAACGTGAGTCCAAGCACCACCACCGCCAGTCCGCCCAGCGCCCAAGTCCATGAACGCAGTCGATTCCCGGGGGCTTTCCGGTTCTGATTCACCCGCTCTCCATCCCGCACCTTACGCTTCCGCCGCCGCGATTTTGGCAATCCGGTGCCGGGCATCCGTGCGAGACGCCCCAGGTTGGGCGCATCGCCGGCCGTCCGGTCATGCCGATGCGAGCGCACCGAACGTTGGAAATCATCGGATTTCATGCAGCATCAATGGACTCGAATTCAACGCGGAACCAGCGTGATCCGCAAGCGATCGTAACGGTCATCCGGACGAAACAACCAGCCGGGCTGCCGATCCAGGACTTCATACCCAGTGAGCATGAACTCAGGTAAAAACTGGTTGCTGTTCGGCTCATACGCCTGCTGTCCCGTGTAGTAACCGCGGAGGCGATACTCGAAATTATTGTCAAAGCCATAGCGCTGCCCCGGAGGTCCATTTTCAGAAAGCCGGTCCGGGCTGTGCTTCTTGTCCTCACGAAGGACCACCAGCTTCGCCCGGCTCGCCGACTGCCGAGGTTGGCGCACATAGCCCCAAAAGCGGGTCTTCTCCACATAGTATCGCCTGCCATAGAAAAAGTCCCCCGTCGGTTCGCTGGCGATTTTCGCATTCCGCTCCTCGACGCTGGGTCCGCCCAAGTTGCCGCTGCCCATCGACGCCGGTCCGCACTGGGTCAATAAGGCACAGATCGCTCCGAGAAATATCAGCTTTGTTGGGAAATTCACCATGGAGCGAACTCTATTGCCACATCCTGCTTTCGCGCAAGTGCCGAACGAATTTTGCCGAATGATCGCCACCGCCCGATTTCCTCACTTGGCAGGCCTTCAAGATCACCTGATGCTGCCCCCATGCCACGCATCATCATCACCTTGGGAGACCCCGCCGGCGTCGGCCCGGAAGTCATCGACCTCGCGCTGGCATCCCCCACGATTCCCCAAGGATTCGACTTCGAAGTCGTCGGCGACCGGACGGCAGGATCCCCGGGGAAACCCGATGCCCGCTCCGCTGCCGCCGCCCTCGCAGCCTTGGATGAAGCGGTCCGGCGCTTGAAGGACGGCACCGCAGACGCAGTCGTCACAGGTCCGGTTTCCAAAGAGGGCCTCCAATCGCTCGGATTCCCCTTCCCCGGCCAAACCGAATACTTTGCCGATGCCTTCGGCGTAACGGATTACGGCATGCTTCTGACCGGCGCCACCTTGAGCGTCGGGCTCGCCACCATCCACGTGCCGCTGGCCCAAGTCCCCGCACTGCTCACCGAAGAGCGCCTTGTTCGCATCGGTCTGCTGACCGCCGGATTCCTGCTCCGCCGCGGCATCCGGGAACCGCGCATCGCCGTCGCCGGACTCAATCCTCACGCGGGCGAAAACGGCGCATTTGGCGATGAGGAAACCCGGCTCATCACCCCGGCCATCGCGCAGCTCAATGCCGCAGGTCTGGCCGTCTTCTCCGGTCCCGCCGTGCCTGACGCGGTTTTCCGCGATGCCGCGCAAGGCCGGTTTGATGCCGTCATCGCAATGTATCACGATCAAGGGCTGATCCCTCTCAAGCTGCTGAACTTCGACACCGCGGTGAACGTAACGCTCGGCTTGCCCAAGCCCCGTACCAGTCCGGATCACGGCACCGCATTCTCCATCGCCGGGAAAAACCTGGCCAATCCGTCCTCGATGATTGCCGCGATCCGCCTGGCCTGCGAACTCGCTTGACCTGTCGGTCCGAATATCTAACCTCAAGCTATGTCAATGAACAACTGGATGTCTTGGGAAGGTGGCGTGGATCTCATCGCGAAAACGAGCGCTGATCTTGAAATGCCGAACGTCATCATCCATGTCGCGCGCATGGTGCACACCCCGGTGGGCTCCGCTCCGAGCGGCATGATTTTCTGGCAGCCCGATCCCGCGGCCCCGCCCTTGGCATTCGGCTTCGTTAGCAGTGATGCCGCGGTGGCGGCCTATTTCGCCAACCACATTTTCGTCGGCACCCCGTTCCAAGGCGCTCCGGCGATCTTGGGAACAGTGACCATCGACATTTCCGCCGACCACGCCTCGGCACGGGTGGAGATCCCCGGCTTTGTGTTCGAATCCCACCTCTCCGATTTCTCGGCACCCGCCATGATCCACCGCGATCCACTGCCCACCGCGCCATTCTATCAACAAGGACTGGAAGCCGCCGCCGGCCACGCCTGCCTCAAGGTGAACGGCACCAAGGTCGCGCTCGTCATCCCGCCCGTCGGCATCACCGGCGGCCCATGCGCCGTGGTCGCAGCCTGCGGCCTCTACGCCCGCGAGTAGGCCAGCCGCGCAAAGCGCCGCTCGCGTTGCTATCAGTCGCCTGATTTCAGCACCTTGATGAAGGCGTCCTGCGGGATGTTCACCTTGCCGAACATCTTCATCTTCTTTTTCCCTTCCTTCTGCTTCTCCAGCAGCTTGCGCTTCCGCGTGATGTCGCCGCCGTAGCACTTGGCGGTGACGTTCTTGCGCATGGCGGAAATGGATTCGCGGGCGACGATCTTGCCGCCCACGGCTGCCTGGATGGCGACGACGAAGAGGTGCGACGGGATGACTTCCTTGAGCTTAGCGGCAAGCACGCGGCCGTAGGATTCCGCCTTGTCGCGGTGGACGATTGTGGAGAACGCCTCGACCGGATCGCCAGCGATGAGCATGTCCATCTTGACCATTTTCGCGGCGCGGTAGCCGGAGTGTTCGTAGTCCATCGAGCCGTAGCCGCGGGTCATCGATTTGAGCTTGTCGTTGAAATCGACGAGGATTTCGGAAAGCGGCAGGACGCAGGATAGCATGACGCGGGTGTCGTCGATGGTTTCTGTGTTAGTGACATCCCCGCGTTTTTCGAGGACGAGCTGCATCATGTCTCCGATGTATTCGCCGGGGACCATGATGTAGACATTCACGACCGGCTCGCGGATTTCCTGGATGCCTTGCGGGTCGGGGAAGAGGGTCGGGTTGTCGATGATCTTCTCGGTGCCGTCGGTCATCGAGACATGATAGATCACGGACGGATAGGTGGAGATGACGTCCATGTCGAACTCGCGGCGGTGGCGCTCCTGGATGATTTCCATGTGCAGCAGGCCGAGGAAGCCGCAACGGAAA